>NZ_CP114976.1:835000-1135000 GCF_027498055.1 Denitrificimonas caeni | reverse complement strand
ACCTTGCTGCACACCTAAATCAATAATTTCACCGTTACGGTAAATACCTTTGCCATACAAAATCTGGAACTCTGCTTGGCGGAACGGCGCAGCCACTTTGTTTTTTACCACTTTAACGCGAGTTTCATTACCGACAATCTCGTCGCCTTCTTTGACTGCACCAATACGGCGAATATCTAAACGCACAGATGAGTAAAACTTCAGCGCATTACCACCGGTGGTCGTTTCTGGGCTACCAAACATCACGCCAATCTTCATGCGAATCTGGTTAATAAAGATGACTAAACAGTTCGCGTTTTTGATATTACCAGTGATTTTACGTAGTGCTTGACTCATGAGTCGTGCCTGCAAACCAACGTGGGTATCACCCATATCGCCTTCAATCTCGGCTTTGGGCACCAGCGCTGCTACAGAGTCAATAACAATCACATCCATGGCATTAGAGCGCACCAGCATGTCGGCAATTTCTAAAGCTTGCTCACCCGTATCTGGTTGTGACACGTACAGATCGTCGATTTTCACCCCAAGCTTGCCCGCATACTCTGGGTCCAGGGCATGCTCAGCATCAATAAAAGCACAGGTTGCGCCGGCTTTTTGTGCTTGCGCAATCACTTCTAAAGTTAGCGTTGTTTTACCAGAAGACTCTGGGCCATAAATCTCAACAATGCGACCTTTGGGTAAACCACCTATACCAAGCGCAATATCAAGACCTAATGAGCCGGTAGAGATCGCGGGGATAGCAACACGCTCATGATCACCCATGCGCATAACTGCACCCTTACCAAACTGACGCTCAATTTGACCAAGCGCAGCTGATAAAGCTTTTTTCTTGTTCTCGTCCATTACAGATCCTCACATGACAATTGGGGCGGCGCCCTAAATACTGGATAACTAACCAGCATTATCCACAGTCTTTATTGATTAGGCAAATGTTTCTTTAACCATTCTTGCCAAGTATTTGCTGGCTGCCCCTGCATTACACACAATAGACCAGCCAAAGCTGCTTGCACGGTTTGCTGACGAACGGCATGCCGATCACCCGCGAAACGCCAGCATCCAGATTCCACCTGTGTACCATCGGCCCAAGCCAGCCATACGGTGCCTACCGGCTTCTCAGGACTGCCGCCACCGGGCCCAGCAACACCACTAACTGCCACTGCATACTCAGCCCCAGACTGAAGCTGCGCACCACGGGCCATGGCTTCAACAACCGTCTGACTTACCGCACCATCACGCTGCACAGCATCTGCCGCAACCTTTAACACATGTGTTTTTTGCGCATTAGAGTAAGTGACAAAACCCACTTCAAACCATGCAGAGCTGCCAGCAATACGGGTAATCGCCTCAGCAATACCACCACCTGTGCATGACTCAGCAGTAGTCACTGCAGCATTTTTAAGTAACAGTTGTTGACCAAGCTGATCAGCCAACCAAGTAATCGCTAACATGGCATCACTCATTTATTAAAGCGCTAAACTATAGTGCAAAGAATAGGTGTTGATGCCGTCATTAGGCTTTTTAATACCCGCATTTGAATAGTGGATAGCACTTAAGCCAAGTCTTTGATTACGATAACCTAGTCCGACACCGATACGGTCTTCAAATTGAAATGCAGTACTTAAGTCGCGTTGCTCTACTCGCGTATGTCGAAACGCAGCCACTCCAATACCTGCTTCAATATAGGGCTTTATCCGCGCCGCATTAAACTCATAGACAAATACAGGGCTAACAGAAAGACTGTGATTGCTGGACTTTTTATCACCATCCCAATAAGTATATCCAGCAGCCCAATAACCACTTAAAGCACCAAGGTCAGAATGCCACCAACTTGACTGAAAGCTTTTACGTAAGCCTAGGCGTAATGACGATGTCGACTCTTGTGTATGACCTACCGCAGCGCTCAACTCCAGCGCAGACACCTGCTGCACACTTAAAGCTAACGTAAGCGCGGTAATACCACTCAGTAAAACTACACGCATCCTTCACCTCACAGAATTGTCTAAAATCCCAAAGCCCTCACCGGCTCAATACTAGGCCACAGCAGGGCTAAAGTATGCTCAATTTTAGCCACATCACCACTGCCGTAAAAAAAGTCTGCACAGTGCTTAGCATCAGCGAGTAAATCCTGCTTACCCAACTCGCTGTGCAAACGCCGCGCTACCGCTGCACCGGTGTCGATCAGTTGCACACCAGCAGGCAGCAAATCACCGAGCAGCGGCTTAACTAAGGGGTAATGGGTACAACCAAGAATTAACGTATCACAGCCCGCTTGCAATAATGGCTCAACATAGCTGTGCAATAGCGATCGCGTTGTCGCTCCCTGCAACTCTCCGGCTTCAATTAACTCTACAAGCCCGGGGCAAGGCTGAGTGATCACCTGCACATTACTGGCAAAGCGCTCAAGCAACGCTGCAAAACGTGCACTGCGCAATGTTCCTATGGTCGCTAACACGCCTATTTTGCCAGATAGCGAAGCCTGCACCGCTGGCTTGATCGCAGGTTCCATCCCGACAATTAACAACTGTGGCCAACGCTGACGTAATTCGGTCACAGCCGCTGCAGTCGCCGTGTTACAGGCCACAACAATAGCTTTCACGGGCTGGGCCACAAGAAACTCGCTGATCGCGAGACTACGCTGGACAATAAACTCAGCTGACTTCTCGCCATAGGGAACGTGGGCACTGTCAGCAATGTAAATCAACGCTTCCGCCGGCAATAAGTGGCGGATCTCATGCAGTACTGAAATCCCCCCCAACCCCGAATCAAATACACCAATAGCGGCTTGCTTATGCATCACGCCCACCGCAAACACTGCATTGCGGATCGCGGCGCAGTTTAAGCTCACGAAACCTGCTACTCAATGCATCAACCAAGAGTAAACGGCCCACTAAAGGCTCACCAAAACCAGCAATAATCTTCATTACTTCTAAGGCTTGCAAGCTACCAATCAGCCCTACTAAAGGCCCCAGCACACCAGCCTCACTGCAGGTTAAGCCCTCTTCTGCACCATCACCAAACACACAGTGATAACACGGACTCAGCGCATTGCTTGGCTGATAAACACTGACCTGCCCTTCAGTGCGAATGGCTGCACCACTGACCAACGTCACCTTGGCGGCTACGCAGGCGGCATTGAGCTGTGCGCGAATCGTAAAGTTATCCGTACAGTCCAGCGCTAAATCAATCTTTTGCAGTAATGCTGGCAAGTTATCTGCAGTTAACTTTTCGCTGACTGTGCGCACTTTAATATGTGGATTTAAGCCACGTAAACGCGCTTGCGCCGACTCAACCTTCAAAGCCCCTAGAGCCGCACTATCATGGACAACTTGCCGCTGCAGATTGGATAAATCCAACACATCAAAATCAGCTAAATAGATCTCGCCGACCCCAGCAGCAGCCAGATACAGGGCTACCGGAGAGCCCAGCCCACCGAGACCGACAATTAATATTTTACTGTTTTTCAAGCGCAATTGACCGGCGATATCCACTTGCTTTAAGAGGATTTGGCGACTGTAGCGCAGTAATTCTTCATCATTTAGCATGATATATGACGACCTAAGACAAGGATGGCAAACGCCCTAAACTGATTCGTTCGTGTCCGCCTAAATCACGTTGACTACTGACCTTGGTAAAGCCGGACAAGTGTAATAACTCACGCACCGCCGCAGCCTGATCAAAACCATGCTCCAGCAGTAGCCAGCCATTAGCGGTCAAATACTCAGGTGCCTGAGCGATAATTAAGCGTATATCATCCAAACCATCCGCGCCGGACACCAGCGCACTTAGAGGCTCAAAGCGCACATCACCTTGCTGCAAATGCGGATCATTGGCGGCAATATATGGCGGGTTACTGAGAATCAAATCATAGCGCTGATGCGCTACAGCGCTAAACCAATCACTGCGCAAGAACCTGACATTACTTAAACCCAGTTGCTGTTGGTTATCTTGTGCCAGCGCCACCGCAGCTTCAATTCGATCAACACCAGTCACTTGCCAACACTGTCGCTCGCTGGCTACAGCCAAGGCTAATGCACCACTGCCTGTGCCTAAATCTAAAACATTGAGCGCCGCACTGGCATCCGCTAATTGCAAAACGGCCTCTACCAGCAATTCTGTATCGGCTCGCGGAATCAGGGTATGCGCCGCCACTGCCAAATCAAGGGTCCAAAAACCCTGCCGACCTAACAAATAAGCTACCGGCTCACCACGCTTACGGCGCTCTAAAAGCGCTGCAAAACTATTGAGCTGCGCTGTGGTGAGCGTTTTTTCAGGCCAGGTGTAAAGATAACTGCGCGGTTTATCCAGCACAAAAGCCAACAGCAACTCAGCATCCAGCTGCGCCGTTGGCGAATCAATGTGTTCAGCTTGGGCTAATAACTGCTCAATGCGCATCATGCAAATTAATCACCCAGTGCCGCAAGTTGGTCAGCCTGATACTCCAGCAACAGTGGATCAATAATCTGCTCTAACGCACCACCCAGCACATCGGCCAGCGAATACAGGGTTAAATTAATCCGATGATCGGTGACACGCCCCTGGGAAAAGTTATAGGTACGGATCCGCTCAGAGCGGTCACCGCTACCTACCAAGGAGCGCCGTGTATCAGAAATTTCTTGCGCGGCAGCACTGCTTTGCTGGTCTTCTAAACGCGCAGCCAACCAACCCATAGCGCGCGCACGGTTTTTATGTTGGGAGCGCTCTTCCTGGCACTCAACCACAATGCCGCTGGGCAAGTGGGTAATACGCACCGCTGAATCCGTTTTGTTCACGTGCTGCCCACCGGCTCCAGAGGCACGGTAGGTATCCACACGCAAATCAGCCGGATTAATTTCAATGGCATCTTGCTCATCAGGTTCAGGTAAAACCACCACGGTACAAGCAGAGGTGTGCACTCGCCCTTGCGACTCAGTTTCTGGGACTCGTTGCACTCGGTGCGCACCAGATTCAAACTTTAATTTACCGTAGACATTGTTGCCTTCAACACGGGCAATCACTTCCTTATAACCGCCATGCTCACCCGCATGCTCAGAAAGTATTTCCACACGCCAGCCTTGGCGCTCGGCATAACGCAAATACATCCGCATTAAGTCGCCAGAAAATATCGCTGCCTCATCGCCGCCGGTACCCGCACGCACTTCCAGAAACACGTTACGCCCGTCATTGGGATCTTTAGGCAACATCAAGCGCTGCAAATCAGCCTCAATAGCCTCTAAAGACTCGCGGCACTCCGCCACTTCCTCTGCTGCCATCTCACGCACATCAGGATCACTGTCTTTGAGTAAGGCTTGCGCCTCTTCAAGGTCGCTGCGAGTTTTGCGCCAAGCTTGGAACTGCTGCACCACAGGCTCGACCTCGGCATACTCTTTGGAGTAGTCGCGGTACTTGTTTTGATCATTGATCACCTGCGCATCACCTAATAACGCTGTAAGTTCTTCAAAGCGTTCTTGCAGGCGGTCTAAACGATTGACTAACGATGCTTTCATTAATTCGAGTCACCTGTTGTTAAACCAAATAGTTCTTGAGCAACTGCCAAAGCTTCACAGCGGCCATCAGCGGATAAGCGTTTTATTTGCACGCTGGGTGTGTGCAATAACTTATTGGTTAAGCCCCGCGCCAACTGCATCAGCGCATCTTCTGGCGAGGTACCATTAGCCAAGGCACGTTGCACTCGCGCCAACTCCTCATCACGCAAGCGCTCGCCTTGCTGGCGATAGGCACGCAACACATCCACCGCTTCCAGCTCACGCAAGCGCTGCATAAAGTCAGAAGTACCCTGCACCACTAACTCTTCCGCAGCTTGGGCTGCACCTTGACGGCTTTTTAAGTTATCCGTTACCACCTCATGCAGATCATCAACGCTGTACAAGTAGACATCATCAAGATCGCCCACTTGTGGCTCAATATCCCGCGGTACAGCAATATCCACCATAAAAATGGGCTTGTGCTTACGCAGTTTCAAGGCTCGCTCCACTGCACCTTTACCTAGAATAGGCAGCTGGCTGGCAGTGGAACTGATGACGATATCGCTCTGTACCAGAGCATCAGGAATATCCGAAAGTAAAATAGCTTGCGCACCGAACTCATTGGCCAACTGCGTTGCACGCTCTAAGGTGCGGTTAGCCACCACAATCTTCTTTACGCCCTGTTCATGTAAATGACGGGCCACTAAGGTGATGGTTTCACCTGCCCCCACTAACAAGGCCTGACTTTCGCTCAGGTCAGTAAAAATTTGCCGCGCCAAACTGACCGCAGCATAAGCCACCGATACCGGGTTTTCACCGATAGCGGTATCGGTACGCACAGTTTTCGCCGTACTAAAGGTGGCCTGAAACAAGCGTCCGAGTAAAGGTCCTAAAGTTCCGGCCTCACGGGCAACGGCATAAGTTGACTTGATTTGCCCTAAAATTTGCGGCTCGCCCAGCACCAACGAGTCAAGCCCACAGGCCACACGCATCATGTGCTGAATTGCTTGATCGTCTTTGTGCACGTAAGCACAAGCCTGCAGATCTGCCACCGGCACATCATGGTATTGTGCAAGCCAGTTCAGTACCGCCTCGGGCTGCACATCCTCCATTTCCAGATAGAGCTCGCTACGATTACAGGTGGACAGTATGGCTGCTTCGCGACTGCCCACGACTCGACATAGCTGACGCAACGCATCAACTAATTGCTCTGGGCTAAAGGCCACGCGTTCGCGGACCGCCACAGATGCCGTTTTATGATTAATTCCAAGTGCAATAAAAGCCATGCATAGTCGCTAAAGGGGATTTAAAGCGGGCAATTGTCCTACTTCAAAGCCTTCAGAACAACCTCCCCTAAGAAAACACCACACATATGTGTAAAAAAAAGCATATATTTTAGACTATCACATGAGAAATCGGTAATAGCATAAGCTCAAGTCGCTATTTGTGACTGAGAGTGTCGCGCGCGCGATCGCTGCTTGTGTCATGATGCAACTATTCTAACTTGTCTTGCCTTGTACTTATGAATAAATATTTTAGCCTCCTCGCAATCAGCATTATAGTTTCGGGCTGCCAAGCTTTGGCACCGGACACTCAATTCCCTATAGACGATACAGTTGCACCTGACTCGACACAAACCCACGCGCCCGTCAACGATACAGCCAACTTCTCACCAGAGACGCTGGTGAGCTTATTAACAGCTGAAATTGCTGGGCAACGCGACCGTTTTGATATTGCTTCGGACAATTATAGCCAGCAGGCACAACTTACCGCCGACCCCGGTGTTGCTGAGCGTGCGTTTCGCATTGCCGAGTACCTGGGTGAAGAGCAGCGCGCACTTGATAGCGCCATACTCTGGGCCAATGCTGCCCCCAACGACTTAGAAGCACAGCGCTCGGCTGCCATTCAGTTGGCTCAAGCTGAACGCTACGATGAAGCCATGCAGTATATGGAAAAAGTCTTACTGCAAAACGGTGATACTCAGTTCGACTTTTTGGCATTATCTGCCGCCCAGTCAGACCCAAAAACCAGAGCAGCCTTACTGCAAAGCTTTGACCGTCTATTAGTCAAGCGGCCCAACAATCCACAACTGGTATTTAGCAAAGCCATACTTCTGCACCAAGACGACCGCAGCCAAGAAGCCTTGCAGCTGCTAGAGCGCTTACCCAAGAAGCACGCCACAGTAACCACTATATTGCTGCGTGCCCGCTTACTCAGCCAACTCAATCGCGGCGCAGAAGCATTACCGGTATTAAGTGATGCACTCAAGCAATATCCCAATGAAAACCGCTTACGCATCACCTATGCCCGCCAATTGATTGAGCTTGATCGTCTCGAAGAGGCACGCGCTGAGTTTCTAGAGTTGCTGCAACAATCCCCCAGTGATGATGATTTACGCTTCTCCCTAGCCCTTATCAATATGGATCTTGGCGCTTGGCTTGAGGCTCAAGTTTATTTAGAAGAGTTAATTATTCGCGGTAGCCACAGTGATGCTGCGCACTACAACCTCGGCCAAGTATTAGAAAAACTGCAGGAAACTGAGCAAGCCCTCAACGCTTACAACTCAGTACAATCAGGTGCTAACTACCTCGCCGCCCAACAGCGCGTGATTGCCTTGCTCTTGAGCAATGAGCAACTCAGCGAAGCCACTACCCACTTTGAGTTGCAGCGTATGGTTCAGGCGGATTTAGCAATTCAACTGTACCTTATTGAAACTGAAGGCCTAGCCAACTACGACCACACAGAAACAGCTTGGCTACGGATCAATCAAGGCCTCAAACAGTACCCTGCCGAGCCAAGCCTGCTTTACACGCGCGCGATGATTGCGGATAAACGCAATGATTTAACTCAGCTTGAAGATGACTTACGCCAAATCATTGATAACGATCCCAATAATGCCATGGCCCTGAATGCCTTAGGCTATACCTTGGCAGACCGCACTGAGCGCCTAGAGGAAGCACGGCAACTGATTGAGCAAGCACACCAGCTAGAGCCCAACGACGCAGCCATTACCGATAGTTTAGGCTGGGTGTACTTTCGCCTTGGTGATCTAGACAGTGCTGAACGTCTCCTGCGCGAAGCCTATAACGGCTTACCTGATGCAGAAATAGCAGCCCACTTAGGCGAGGTCCTCTGGTTCCAAGGCAAGCGCACAGAAGCCCGGCGCATTTGGAACCAAGCCCTTAAAAACCAACCTAATGACGCGACACTGCTCGACACCATGCAGCGACTTACCCAATAAGGACCACTCAACTGATGCGTTTATCCAGTTTACTTTTATTCTGCATGCTCTTGATCCTCGGTGGCTGCAGTCATTTCAGCACACAAGAGCAACTCAGCGGCAGCGGCCAAACCGACACTTGGCAATCGCATAAACAACGCATTGCGCCTCTTGATGCTTGGCAAATCAGTGGCAAGCTTGGGATTCGTAGCGAACAAGAGTCTGGTAGCGCCGTCATTTTCTGGCTGCAACGCCAAGACTACTTCGACATCCGCTTATCCGGCCCTCTCGGCCAAGGCTCCACCCGCTTAACCGGTCGCCAAGGCGCTGTGAGCTTAGACATTGCTAATCGCGGCACTTTTCACGCTGCATCCGCTGAAGAACTCATGCAACAACAACTGGGCTGGAGTTTGCCAGTAGAAAACTTACTGTGGTGGGTGCGCGGCCTGCCAGCACCTAACAGCAAAAGCCAACTGCAACTGGACAGCAACAGCCTTCTTGCACAACTGGAGCAGGATCAGTGGCTGGTTGAATACCTCAGCTATCGCACAGAAAACGATTTACAACTGCCAGAGCGCATCAAGCTCAGTGGCGCCGGCCTCACTATCACCCTCGTCATTAAAGAATGGCAAGCACGGCAACTGGGCCAGTAACCACATGAACACAAAAACTTTAAAAGCGCCCCCACAGCAGTCTGTAGAGCTCAGTTTACCGGCACCGGCCAAATTAAACTTAATGCTGCACATCGTCGGCCGCCGTGCAGATGGCTACCATTTACTAGAAACCTTATTCCAGTTTTTGGACTACGCCGATACCTTGCACTTTAACAGCCGCGACGATGGCCAAATTATTTTGCATACACCCATCGATGGCGTAGCGCACGATGACAATTTAATTGTACGCGCCGCCCGCCTCCTGCAAAAAAACAGCAAAAGCAACTTGGGCGCAGATATTTGGCTGGATAAAAAACTCCCAGTTGGTGGTGGTATCGGCGGCGGCAGCTCCAACGCAGCAACCACATTACTGGGCCTTAATCACCTCTGGCGCACTGAACTCTCTTTGCCAGTCTTGGCAGAGCTAGGCTTGAGCCTCGGCGCGGATGTCCCAGTATTTGTCATGGGCCGCGCCGCATTCGCCCAAGGCGTCGGTGAAAAATTACAGCCCGTAGACTTGCCAGAACCTTGGTATTTAGTCGCTGTGCCGCCGGTATCTATTAGCACTGCAAAAGTATTTTCAGATAAAGGCTTGACACGTGATACCGAGCCGACTAATATACGCACCGTTCTCAAGCAAGGCGGTCACAACGATTGCCAAGCGGTAGTTGAGAGGTGTTACCCAGAAGTGCGTAACGCTTTGATCTTGCTAAACAAATATGTTGAAGCTCGATTAACTGGAACTGGAAGTTGTATATTTGGGGGCTTCCCAAACGAACAACAAGCTGCTAAAGTAGCCAACCAGATTTCAGAGAAACTACCAAGCTTTGTAGCACAAGGCGCTAACATCTCAATGTTGCACCGAGCACTACAAAACTTATCTGAACGCTGATTGTTCTACATTGTTAAAATGTAAAACTCTACAGGGGCGTCGCCAAGCGGTAAGGCAGCAGGTTTTGATCCTGCCATGCGTTGGTTCGAATCCAGCCGCCCCTGCCACATTACGAAACCTTCGTGGTTTCGCGTTGATCGCGAGACACGAAGGTTTTTTTCGTCAGGTCCACCCTCAGTAAAAAACAGGTACTGCGCGTGTCGAAGATGATGATCTTTACGGGGAACGCAAACCCCGACCTCGCTCGTCGTGTAGCAGCTCAATTGTATATTCCATTGGGCGATGCTTCGATTGGCAAATTCTCTGACGGTGAAGTCAGTGCGGAAATCAACGAGAACGTACGCGGTAAGGATGTTTTTTTAATCCAACCTACTTGCGCGCCAACCAATGATAACCTCATGGAACTCATTGTTATGATTGATGCTTTTCGCCGCTCTTCAGCGTCACGTATCACCGCCGTGATTCCTTACTTTGGTTACGCTCGACAAGACCGTCGTCCACGCTCAGCCCGTGTTGCTATCAGTGCTAAAGTTGTTGCTGATATGCTTTCCGGTGTTGGTGTTGACCGCGTACTGACTGTTGACTTACATGCCGACCAAATTCAAGGCTTCTTTGATATCCCAGTCGACAACATCTACGGTTCTCCAGTGCTAGTGGATGATATCCATGCCCAGCGCTTCGAAAACCTAATGATTGTATCTCCGGATATTGGTGGTGTTGTACGTGCTCGTGCTGTCGCTAAAGCGCTAGGTGTTGACCTTGCAATTATTGACAAGCGTCGCCCCAAAGCCAACCAATCAGAAGTAATGCACATTATCGGTGATGTTGATGGCCGCACCTGCATTCTGGTGGATGACATGGTTGATACAGCCGGCACTTTGTGCACAGCTGCTAAAGCTTTAAAAGAGCGTGGCGCTTCAAAAGTACTAGCGTATTGCACACACCCTATTTTCTCTGGCCGTGCTCTCGAAAACATTGAGAACTCATTGCTGGATGAAATTGTTATTACCAATACTATTCCGCTGTCTGCTGCAGCTCAGGCTTGCACGCGCATCCGTCAACTCGACATTGCGCCTGTAGTTGCTGAAGCTGTACGCAGAATCAGTAATGAAGAATCGATTAGCGCGATGTTCCGTTGAACAGCGAGCAATCAACAACCGCCTAACTAAACTTAGGCTTTCACAACCCCGCTCGTCACTGGTCGCAAGTTGGCGGGCGTTGTTGTTTTTTTGGAGAGATACACATGAGCGAATTTACTCTTAATGCACAAGCGCGTAGCGACTTGGGGAAAGGTGCGAGCCGCCGCCTACGTCGTAACGCGGATCTAGTTCCTGCCGTTATTTACGGTGGTGACAGTGAACCTGCTTCAATCAGCCTACAAAACCGTGAAGTAACTAAACTGTTACTTAACGACGCAGCATTCAGTAGTATTTTAGTGCTGAACGTTGACGGTAAAAAAGAAAGTGTTCTGATCAAAGACTTGCAGCGTCACCCAGCTAAAGGCTTTGCGATGCACGCAGACTTTATCCGCATTGTTGCTGGCCAAAAACTGACCACCATTATCCCAGTTGTTCTTCTCAACGAAGAAAACTGTGTTGGTGTGAAAATGGGTGGTGGTGATATCTTCCGTCTCGCCACTGAGATCGAAGTAACTTGCTTACCGCAAGACCTACCTGAGTCCATCGAAGTTGACATGCTCGAAGTTGACTTGAACGAAACTGTACACTTGGCTGACATCAAAGCACCTAAAGGCGTTGAGTTCACCGCTCTTGAACAGGACAACAACATTGCAGTTGCGACTGTAAGCCCTGCACGTGTTGAAGAAGTAATCGACGAAGAACAAGATCAGCCTGCAGCAGCTGAAGGTGAAAGTGAAGAAGAGAAGTAATCTCTTCAGCGCTTAACCTGTAAGACAAGGAGCTCCCGTAGTGAATGCTGTTCAACTGATCGTCGGCCTAGGTAATCCAGGCCCAGAATACGACCAGACCCGGCACAACGCGGGAGCTTTTTTTGTGGAGCGTCTTGCTGCACAGCATGGCGTCAACCTCAGCTTTGATAAAAAGTATTTCGGCCTGACCGGTAAACTCAATTATCAAGGCCGCGATGTGCGCTTACTAATCCCAACCACCTATATGAATCGTAGCGGTCAAGCTGTAGCTGCGCTAGCAAACTTCTTCAGAATCAAGCCTGAAGAGATTCTAGTCGCCCATGACGAGTTGGATATGCCGCCTGGCGTATGCAAACTCAAACTTGGCGGCGGACACGGTGGACATAATGGACTACGGGATATCATTGCCAGCCTCGCTAATCAAAAAAACTTCTATCGCTTGCGCATAGGCATCGGTCACCCAGGCCATAGCAGCCAAGTGTCTAACTACGTCCTCGGCCGTGCACCGCGCAACGAGCAAGAACTCACACTCACCAGTATCGAATTCGCCCTTGGCGTACTGCCTGATCTTCTTGACGGTAATTTTTCCCGCGCAATGCAGCAGTTACACAGCCAAAAGGCTTGACTCTTTTTTTCCCGAGGGACTCATCATGGGATTTAACTGCGGTATCGTAGGTTTGCCCAACGTAGGCAAGTCAACCCTATTTAATGCTTTAACCAAATCAGGCATTGCTGCCGAAAACTTTCCGTTCTGTACGATCGAGCCAAACACAGGCATCGTTGCTGTACCCGATCCGCGCTTAGTGCCGTTAGCTGAGATAGTGCAACCAGAGCGTGTTCTGCCCACCACCATGGAGTTTGTCGACATTGCTGGCTTAGTTGAAGGCGCTTCTAAAGGTGAAGGTTTAGGTAACAAGTTCTTAGCCAATATCCGCGAGACCGATGCTATTGCTCACGTTGTGCGCTGCTTTGAAGACGATAACGTCATTCACGTATCCAACTCAGTTGACCCTAAGCGTGATATTGAAATCATCGATCTAGAACTGATTTTTGCCGACCTAGAAAGCTGTGAAAAACAATTACAGCGCGTAGCGCGTAACGCCAAAGGCGGCGACAAAGAAGCAGTGGCGCAAAAAGCCTTGCTCGAACAACTTATCCCCCACTTCACTGAAGGCAAGCCCGCACGCTCGCTACTAAAAAGCTGGAGTGACGATGAGAAGCAAATTATCCGTGGCTTTCATTTATTGACCACCAAACCTGTAATGTACATTGCTAACGTTGCTGAAGACGGCTTTGAAGACAACCCTTTCCTCGATATCGTTCGCGCTATCGCCGAGGAAGAAGGCGCACCAGTCGTTCCTGTGTGCAACAAAATCGAAGCGGAAATTGCTGAGCTGGATGACGGCGAAGAAAAAGACATGTTCCTTGAGGCCCTCGGCCTTGAAGAGCCCGGCCTTAACCGTGTAATTCGTGCTGGCTACGAGCTACTCGAACTGCAAACCTACTTCACTGCAGGGGTTAAGGAAGTACGTGCTTGGACAGTTAAAGTGGGGGCCACTGCGCCTCGCGCCGCTGCAGCCATCCATACGGACTTTGAAAAAGGCTTTATCCGCGCTGAAGTCATCGGTTACGATGATTTTATCCAGTACAAAGGTGAAGCAGGTGCTAAAGAAGCCGGTAAGTGGCGTCTTGAAGGCAAAGAATACATCGTTAAAGACGGCGATGTGATGCACTTTAGATTCAACGTATAACCCCGCCTCACCCCCTTGTATCGGCACGCTACAGTTAACCCGCTGCCGGCCGATACAAGTCTTAACGCACCTGTCGCAGTCTTGATCAGAAACAATGCTCTAAATCACTCAGATTTGTATAGTGAGCGCAATAACTTCAGCACATTCTGTTCAAGCATGACTTGCACACTATTGCTGCGTGCTTACGACTAAAATGTCTGAACCACGAGTTTTCAGACACCTATATGAAGGCGCAATTCGATGAAAAACATCAAGGTATCAGTCAAACTCGCCATTAGTATTGGCGCTATTTTGCTACTGATTATAATTTTAGCGGCAAATGGTCTCTACAATATCAATCACATTCTTATGCGTGGTGACAACACCCTGCAGCTGACTCAGATTGACCTTGCCAGTAAAGATTTGTTAATCGCCAGCAGCCGTTATAATGCATCTGCTGATGAAAAATATATCCAACAAACACAAGCACTGATTGCTGATATTCAAAAAAACATAACCAACGTCAGACCTAAGCTCACCGAACAGCATGGTATTGAAGCCATTAACCAAATCGCAACCAATGTCGAAAACTACAGCAAAGCCTTTGCTGATAATGTCCAAGCGCAGCAAAAGCAAGCAAGTAACCTCGATAGCGCAGTGAGCAGTGGCTTGCAAACAATCGCCTTGCTAAATGAATTGAATGAGCTGGTTAACGGCAGCGCGCAACAACCGATCCTGCATGAAGATTTCTACGACACTGTGACCGGGCGCCTTGCTGCAGACTTAGCGCAAGCGCGTTACATACTCGCCTATACAGCGCGGGTTTTCTTAATGGAAGAAAGTGCACAGAGCCTGCAACGCTTGGAAGATCGCTTTACCGAACTACAAGCAATCAGCCAACAGTTACGCCCTAGACTGCATGGCCAAGCAGCAAGCTTGCTCGCAGATTCATCTGTAGCATTAGAGAGCTACATGAGTGTTCTACGCCAAACATACGAACTAGACCAAGCGCAATTAGCTGCTGCAGCAGTAGTGGATAATGTTTATGCGAATATGCGCAGAAATATTGATCAAATTTTAGAGATTCAAACAGTATTCCGTGCCAAAGTGGCCAGCAGTGCAAAATTCACCTCAATAACTCTGACATTAATCGCTATCGTGCTGGGCTCGTTAATTGGCATATTGATCGTCAGACAAATAACCCGCCCGCTGAATCAAGCCATCAGCATTGCTCAGGCCATCGGTAACAGTGATATGACCGGTACTAGCGTCGAGCAACGTAAAGATGAGTTTGGCACCTTACTCAAAGCCCTTAATCAGACTCGTAATAACCTCAGTGGCGCGCTGGGCGAAGTCAACGGTATCACCACACAGCTTGCTGCTGCTGCCGAAGAGCTATCGGTGGTGACCAACCAAACCAGTGCCGGCGTACATAACCAGCGCATCGAAACTGAGCAAGTGGCGACGGCGATGAATGAAATGTCAGCCACAGTGCATGAGGTTGCACAAAACGCAGAAGAAGCGGCAACAGCTGCGCAGAAAGCGGACCACCAAGCGAAAACTGGTAACCAAGCTCTGCAAGTTGTTTTATCTGATATCAATACGCTCTCGCAAGATGTGCACACCAGTGCTGAAGCCATCCAGCGCCTCAATCAAGACAGCACCAGCATCGGTACTGTTCTAACTGTAATTAATAGCATTGCTGAGCAAACCAACTTGCTCGCGCTCAATGCTGCCATTGAAGCGGCTCGTGCTGGCGAAGCCGGTCGAGGTTTTGCCGTGGTTGCTGACGAAGTACGCAACTTAGCGCATCGTACTCAGCAGTCGATTGCACAAATTGAAGAGCTGATTGCCAACTTGCAACAGGGCTCGCAAAATGCAGTTGCGACAATGGATAGCAGTCGCACCCTAGCAAGTTTAACCCTAGAGCACGCTCAGGAAGCAGGTGAAGAGTTAACAGCAATTACCCGCACTGTGTCTGAGATTCAAGCGATGAACATACAGATTGCTACCGCCGCAGAAGAGCAAAGCGCCGTAGCAGAAGAAATTAACGTAAACGTGGACAACGTCAATAATATTGCTGACCAATCAGCTGCTGCAGTTGAAGAAACATCGGCTTCTGCTGCTGAGCTGGCACGACTGAGTCAATCATTACAAAGCTTGGTTGCGCGCTTTAAAATCTAAGTTCTTCGCCAAGCGGATAAAAACCTTCGTTTCACCTACCCCGCGATCTAAACGCTGATGCCAATCATAGGCTAGGCGTTTAGATGGCCTTTACTTCTTCTAGTATGAGGTGTAGCCAAGCAAGTCTCACTCTGGCTTATTCACATCATGGCTGTAGCTGGTCTCAGTTTTACCATGCGCGGCAGGCTTACCATCAGGGCCTATATTGGCAAACAGCATGCGCTCAATGGTCGGTATATTTTTATGAGTGATTTTGTTACGCACCACACAGCGTAAAGTGATCGATGCTCGACCAAAGGCCGTCGCTTCAATACCCAACTCAATAATATCGCCTTGTTGCGCTGAGCTAACGAAATTAACTTCTGAAATGCGCTTGGTCACGACCTTCTGATTACACAGCTGCACAATGGCATAAATCGCCGCCTCTTCATCAACCCAGCGCAGCAGACTGCCACCAAACAGCGTGCCATTAGGGTTTAAATCTTCTGGTTTTATCCATTTCCGAGTGTGAAAATTCATCCGAACCTCTGCTGATTAAAAACATTAGCACCAAAGCTGTTTTGACTAGCCTTGCTCACGCAGCAATACCAATAGGCACCTACACTTAGTCTGCAGGGTCGACATGATTACGTTGATAAACCTCAGCACCCATTGCTTGAATCTGCCCTTCAATTAAGGCCTCGAAAGGGCGCAAGAGCGGGCTGAAGTCAACGCTAGGCTCAAGTGCCGTCAGGGCATGGGTGACTGCTTCAACAGTTGCCAGTGCATTTTCATCAGGCGCTTTGCGCAAGCGATAACGGCTGCTTAATCCAGCTGGTAAGGTCACGCGCGGTAAAGCCGCCAATAATGGATTACAGTGCAAAATCTTACGCGCTTTACGCCAAGTACCATCCGGTACAACTAAGAGCAGTGGTAATTGCTCTCCTTGATACGCTTGCAGCTCTTGCGCGGCCTCGCCCGGAAACAGTACGCAAGGACGATAGCCTGGCAGCTGTAAGTACTGCTCAAGCTCAACCACTGTTTCAGCAATAATTAACTGCGCATTGTGCAAGCCCATAGCAGCAAATCGAGCAGTATTGAGCGCATGCTTAGCCTCATCAGGATGCTGCAACAACAGGACTCGCGTGCGACTCGGCAAGCTTGGGATTAAACTACACAAGCAGTGCTGCAGAGGTCGCGTACATTCTGCGCAGCGCCGCCGCGCTTTACTTTGTTCAGATGCCATAACGCTCTCTTTCACATCGGGCCACTATCATAATCACCTCATCAGCACTTACACTCATCTACACCACCCACTGTAGCTAGTCTAACTCAGCTCAATAGCGCTGTAACTCGTAGCCCATACGCAGCAATCATCTGCGGCATGGCTGGCTGAAAACCTCATCAACGCTCGTACTAAACACACCACTACCACCTTAACCCCACCGCCTTAACCCCGTACACTAAGTCTTAACGCTTTCACATCGGATAAACCCGTGGACAACATTATTTACGAAGCTTTAGGTATTGGCTTACTGCTAGGAACTCTCTTGGGCTTAACGGGTGCTGGCGGCTCATTAGTCGCCCTGCCTTTATTGCTCAGCCTGCACCTGCCCTTGCGCGACGCTGTAGGCGTTAGTTTAGGCGCTGTAGGTTTGTCTGCACTGATTGGCGCGGTCGGCCGCTGGCGGGCCGGGGATGTGCATCTTTTGCCTGTGCTACTGCTTACTGTCAGCGGCTTACCCGGCAGCTGGGTTGGCCAACAACTGGGCCAATTAATCAGTGAGTTTTGGTTGGTACTGGGCTTTTGCGTACTGGTTTTATGGTCAGCTTGGCGCATGTGGGGCAACGCGAGCTTGCCTGAGCTGCCGGAAAGAAAACCGCTCAATCGTGGCATGCTAATATTTATTGGTTTTTGGGTCGGCATACTATCGGGCTTAATGGGCGTTGGTGGCGGCTTCTTAATTGTGCCGGCTTTATTGTGGTTCAGCCCGCTGTCCATGCTCGCTGCAACCGCAACATCCATGGCGGTTATTGCTCTGGTGTCTGGTGCAGGGTTCTTAATGTATTTGGACTCAGCGCAACCCCCTATGCAATTGCTAGCGGGTATCGCTGCCGGTGGAGCTTGTGGTGTACTCATCGGTAATAAGTTAGCTACGCGCCTGGGCGGCCCCATTTTGCAGCGTATCTTTGCCATAATGCTGCTGTCGGTAAGTTTATCTTTAGCAGCACAAAAACTCTTTCAGTTTTCTCTATAACGCTCTCTCAGGCAAGCCTGCATTACTACAAGCGCAGACTGCTGTCGCGCTCCCACACGCAGCGCACCTGCAAGTCTTCAGAGCTTGGCTGATGGCTGTCATGCTCTGACTCCCAACGAAAGGTATGAGTGCCGTTGGTTTCTGTTTCTAAATGCACCACAGCGCTGGCCCAATACATTTGTTTTAACAGCTTTTCAAAGTGCTGCACCCAAACTGCCCATTCGTATTCAATGGAGCGATAACTGCCACCAAAATGAATCACTTGCGATTGCGGCAGCACGCTCGCAAAAGTACTGCAGCCAAACAAATCACGGTGGAACAACTCCCAACCATCGGCCTCAGGCAACGCTTGCAGCGCCGCTAGATTTGTGAGGCTGCGCTGTTGCTGCTCTTCGACATCAGTTACCGACCAATCCCGAATACAACCATACACAATGGATTCCGACTCCACAGACACTTCTCCAGCCTTAAATTCTCAGGCAGCGTTCTACCATGCTACACCAATAAACACCAACCTAACGCTACACATCGCGACCTTTGTAGCGTCTTTGTGTAGTAGCGCACAGCATACGGCGCTCGCGCATTCCTGCTAAACTGCCTGCACTCAGTTGATGACATGGGATCTGCTTGTGCACGTATTTAGCGCTAGGCCAGTACGCTTTTTATTACGCGCCTGCTTATTATTGGTGCTGTTATTGATTGCTGCAGTTTTCACACTGCCTTATACGCTGCCTTGGTTACTACAAAAACAAGGTATCGACTTGCACTGGCAGAACCCGCAGTGGCACTACAATGGTTTTAGCGCCGCACAGGTCAACATAAATCTAAATCACAGCGCTACAGAAACGCAGCAGCTGCAGCTGGATAATTTCAGCATCACGTTCGCTTGGCATTCTTTCCCCATTCGCCACCTCACCGCCTCGCGCTTGCAAGCGCACTGGCCGATAACCAGTAATGCGACAAATGATGATGACACCGAGCTGGCTTTACCTAAGAGCATTTTAAAGTGGCTTCCACAGCATATTGACTTGCCCAGTATAGATGCAAATTTAGCCGGTTTAGGTGTGCTGCAAGGCTCTCTTAATCTGCAAGCCAGCGCTCAAGGTAAGCTGTGGCAACCCAGTTTTATTGATACTCAATTAACCTTAAGCAACCTGCAAGGCAATTGGTTGCGCAGTATCCCTCTCGAGTTAAAACCGACCCAACTCAGCGCACAAATCACCACGCACCCTGATCATCAAGACACCCCTGATGGCCAACAGTTATTACACTTTAATTTATACAGTACAGGCCCTGCACGCTTACAACTAAATGGCTTGCTAGATCTGCAACAAACACCAGAATGGCAAGGCAGCCTAAGTAACGCCCAGCTTTTTATTGAGCTTGCCGCCCTGCAGCACCCAGCTCTCAGCGCTCAAGATTTGCAAGCGCGTCTTTATTTTAGCGGCCATGCGGATACCCAAAACTTTTCTTTAAAGCTCCATGAGCACTCAAGTTTAGAAGCTCAAAACCTGGAAATCATTGACAGTATCAATGCAGAAAAAGTTGCCCTGCAATTAGCTGGATTGCACATCCAAGGCGCTAACGCTGCTGTTGCTGAGCTGGAAGTGTCCAGCCCGATTCACATGCACATTGCTAAGCTCAGTGCTGCACAACTGCATAGCCAAGATTGGGACTTGCACGGCACTCTCAGCGGCCCACTCGCCCAACTCGATCTCAACAGCAGCCTAGTGGGCCAGCATGGACTCAAGCTACACAATCACATCTTTTTGCGCGATGGCAGTGTTACCGGCAGCCTCAGCCTAGATAATATTTCGTTTACAGCAGGCAACCCTTTGCAGCAAACATTCACCGACTGGCCACAAGCTGCTTCAATTCAGAGTGGTTTGCTACGCAGCACAGTGGATTTCAATTTCCCTCCTCAAGCAGCGTACCAGCTAGCCATCAACTTACATGCTAGCGAGCTGAGCGCTAAATTCGACAACAATACGTTAGACAATCTGAGCTTGGATTTAAGCGCGCAATTAGCAGCGCAGCAAAGTCCTAACTGGCCAACCACGCTCACCGCAGCGCAGCTCAATATACACGCAGCAACTGTAACCACCCCAGACCTGCGTGCAGAGAAACTCCAAGCACAAACCTCATTCAGTGGCAGTGGCAATACCGAGTCACTGACCCTTCACTTTGCGCCACACTCCAATGTGCAAGCCCAGAAAATACAGCTGCCTAATATTGCCAGCGCAACCAAGGCAACCCTACAGCTCACTGGCCTCAAACTCCAAAGTGACCGAAAAAATGACTACGCACCCAAAATACACAGCCCACTGACTGCACATATCACCAATCTCAACGCAGAACAGCTACACAGCCAGAACTGGGATTTCACCGGCACACTCAACGGTCAGCTGCCGCTGCTAGAGCTCAGTGGTGACCTCAAGAGCCAACACGGCCTCACCCTCTCAAGTCACATACGCCTACTCAAAAACGCAGTACAAGGCAACGCCACGCTGCATGAGGTGTATTTTAAAGCGGGCAACCCGCTGCAAAAAACCTTTAGCGACTGGCCTGAATTAGTGACCTTTGATAGCGGCCGCCTGCGCAGCGAGATTGCCTTCACCCTTCCCGACAGCGCTGCACTTAAGGTTACGGCTAAAGGCAGCGCCAGCGGTTTAAATGGCATTATTAATCGTAGCGAATTAAAAAATCTTGGCTTTGACTTTAACGCTCAACTCAACGGCTCAACACTCACTCTCAGCGTGCCGCACTTAACCATCACAGAGCTGGACCCTGGCGTTCCAGTCAGCGCAATAGAGTTAAAGCAAGCACACTACCGCACCGCCTTAGACGCACCACTGCAAGGCACAGCCGAGTGGAAAAGCATCGCAGCGCAGGTATTTAACGGTCGCGTCTGGCTGGACGCACAACAACTTGATTTAAGTCGTAAGCAAAAGCTGCTGCTACAGCTCCGAGGTTTAGAACTACAGGAGCTGTTTAGAATCTACCCCACAGAAGGTTTAGCCGGTAGTGGCATCATTGACGGTCAGCTGCCGTTATTTATCGAACATGACAGTATCTATATAGAGGCAGGCCAATTACAGGCCCGCGAGCCAGGGGTTTTACAGTTTCAATCAGAGAAGATCGAAGCCCTCGGACGCAGTAATCCAGCCATGCGCATCGTTGCTGATGCTTTAGATGATTTTCATTTTAATCTATTAAGTAGTGGGGTAAGTTATGATCAGTCCGGTAAACTACTGCTTAATCTACACCTCGAAGGGCAAAACCCCGACGTTAAAAAAGGACGCCCCATTAACTTAAATATTAATCTTGAAGAAGATATCCCCGCATTACTTGCCAGTATCCAGCTTAGCGGCCAAGTCAGCGAAATAATTCAAAAACGAGTTCGAGAGCGTCTCGAAAACCGTTAATACAGGAGGTTCTTATGCGTACAAACCTTTTTTTAAGTGTTTTTGTACTAGCCCTATTAAGTAGCGCCTGCACCCCTACGGTGCAAATTGCAGCACCTAGCGAGCCCATCAATATCAACTTAAATGTCAAAATTGAACATGAAATCCTTATCAAGGTTGATAAAGCCCTCGATAACATTCTCGACGAATCCAGCGGTTTATTCTAAGGAGCACAGCATGACTCTTCGTAAATATTTAATGCCTTTCCTACTGGTGGGCAGCCTTATGAGTACAACCGTCTTAGCCATGGATTTGAACACGGCAATGAGCAATCTTAGCCAAGCCAAAGCCTCCGGCTTGCTCGGTGAACAGCCCAACGGTTACTTAGGCATTGTCATTATACAAGGTGACGCAGAGCAGATTGCCCGTCTTATCAACGAAGCTCGCCGCGCTGAATACCAACGCTTAGCAAAAGCTAATAATCTCCAACTCAGTGATGTAGAAACCATGGCCGGCAAAAAAGCTCTCGAGAAAACCCCTGCTGGTCACTATATTTACCTGAATGGCAAATGGCTGAAAAAGTAATTAAAAATATAATTAACCCACATTTTCACTGAAAACCTTTCAGATTTCAGTTACTTAGGGTATAGTCTCTTTCGTTTTCAGCTTCCGAGTGAAAACATCGTCGGGGCGTAGCGCAGCCCGGTAGCGCACTTGCATGGGGTGCAAGGGGTCGAGTGTTCGAATCACTCCGTCCCGACCAATAAAATCAATGACTTAGGCCACTTTTCAAAGGTGGCCTTTTTCATTTCTGGGGGTTGGGTACTAAATGGGTACTAAATCTTTTTTAGTTTAAGCAATCCGACCAGCGGCATCAGTGGCGCGGCAAGCACTCGCTCAGATCACTAAGCCACTGTTGATAGAATGCTTCGTCTATATCGCCATCATCCAATGGGTTGCATCGGTCTGGTACGCACCAACAGAACACTACTGCGCAACTGGTGCCGAACTGCGCCAGCAATACAACGACACCTCAATGTAATAGCGCACTTGCGCACACCTTGCAACGCGCCAGCAACATACGGCCTTGAGATAGTCAGGGCTGGTTTACCGGTACGCAAAATACGCAGTCACAAGCAAGCCTACCTGTTAGCGAAAGTTAGCATTCGCAGCACCGCAAAACCTCACATTGCCTGTTTACATTTGTGTACGTTGCGCGTGCTCGCAGCCGCCAGCCTACCTGTCAAAACCTGTCATTCAGGACAGCAGATACTGGCATGGTTACGGCAAGGTTACGCCCAAACAGCGCCAAACAGATTGCTAACAAATGACAACATTGCCTACCTAAGTACGCAGCGCAGAACCTGACAAAACTTAACATTCAATATGCTATTGCTGGTGCTCATAAGGTCAGTGCTTGTTGAAGAATGTTGAAACCAGCCAAGACTGCCGCGACAAGAGTTGCGCTAACATGATGCTTTAAGCGCTGGTAAAACCCATTGAGGCACAAAAGCGCTCAAAGGCAGGTAATATACCTGCGATTAAAAACACCGAGCTAAGGAGCAGTCACTTGGAAGCCGTCGCAACTCAAGAGTCAACAGAAGCGTTTATCACCAAATGGAAAGGTAATTCCGGAAGTGAGCGCTCTAACTTCCAGTCGTTTATGCGTGATTTATGTACACTTTTACAGCTTCCGCTTCCCGAGCCTAGTACCGGTGATGCTGATCAAAACGGCTACGTGTTTGAGCGCTTTATTGCTTCGCAAAAGACGGACGGCAATACAGAAAACCGTTACCTCGACTTATACCGCCGTGACTGTTTTGTACTTGAGGGTAAGCAAACAGGTAAAGAAATCGCCTCGCTTAGTCACCAGAACGCTATTAACGCAGCGGTTGCTCAAGCCGAGCGCTACGTTCGCGGTCTTCCAATGCAAGAAGTCGAGCATGGCCGCCCGCCCTTTATTATCGTTGTTGACGTGGGCAACGCCATCTACACCTATTCAGAGTTTACGCGCACGGGTGGTAACTACGTTGCCTTCCCTGATCCAAGGCACCATGAAATCCGCCTCGATGACTTGCACAAGCCAGAGGTACAGCAGCGTTTACGTAAGCTATGGCTTGACCCTATTAGTCTAGACCCCAGCAAACACGCCGCTAAAGCGACCCGCCAAGTCAGCGCCAAGCTAGCAGAGCTGGCAAAGTCCCTAGAGCAGAGTGGTTATGACGTTGAGCGCGTGGCTAGTTTCCTGAAGCGCTGCTTATTCACTATGTTTGCTGAGGATGTTGAGCTGCTACCTCGAGAATCCTTTTACGACTTGCTTGTTGATATTAAAGACCGTAACCCCGCAGCCTTTCCCCAAGCGGTTAAAGCACTCTGGGAAACCATGAATACGGGTGGTTACAGTGAGCGACTGATGATTACCATCAAACGCTTTAATGGCGGACTGTTCAAAGGCATTGACCCGATACCGTTAAACGTCGAGCAGATTCAAATGCTGATTGACGCTGCTAAAGCTGACTGGCGTTATGTTGAACCAGCTATTTTTGGTACGTTGCTGGAGCGTGCGCTTGACCCGCGTGAGCGTCATAAACTGGGCGCACATTACACGCCGCGTGCGTATGTTGAACGTCTTGTGATGCCTACGTTGATTGATCCTTTGCGCGAACAGTGGGGTGATATTCGCGGCGCAGCAGAAACCTTACTGCGCCAAGGCAAGCAAGACAAAGCACTGCAGGAAGTAAAATCCTTTCATTACCAGCTTTGCCAAACGCGCGTGCTTGACCCAGCGTGTGGCAGCGCCAACTTCCTCTATGTGGCGCTTGAGCACATGAAGCGACTTGAGGGTGAGGTGCTTGGCTTTATCTCTGAGCTGAGCGACGGACAAGGTGTGTTGGACGCAGATGGTTTAACTGTCAGTCCGCATCAGTTTCTCGGTTTGGAAATTAACCCCCGCGCCGCACAAATTGCCGAACTGGTGCTGTGGATTGGTTACCTACAATGGCATTACCGACTGAATGACCGCCTCGATATACCAGAGCCAATTTTAAAAGACTTCAAAAATATCGAGTGCCGTGATGCCTTAATCGACTATGACAGTCGCGATCCTTTGCTTGATGATAATGGCGACTTAGTATCGATTTGGGATGGCATCAGCATGAAAGCCAGCCCCACTACGGGCGAGCTAATCCCAGACGAAACTGGACGAGCAACGGTGTATCAGTACCACAATCCACGACGAGCTGAATGGCCAGAAGCGGAGTATATTATTGGTAATCCCCCATATATTGGCGCACGAAGGATTAGGCTAGCTTTGGGTGACGGGTACTTAAAAGCGTTGAGGGGCGTTTATTCAGAAATACCAGAGCATGCAGACTTTGTAATGTACTGGTGGGCGCGCGCAGCAGAATATGTAGGAAAAGAAGAGTCCAAGCGCTTCGGGCTTATCACTACAAACAGCTTGCGCCAAACGTTTTCAAGGAAAGTAGTCGACACATATCTAAATAAACACAAGACCTTAGCAATTAGGTATGTAATCCCCGACCACCCATGGGTGGATAGCACAGATGGTGCGGCTGTTAGGGTTAGTTTGATTTGCGTGGGATCAGATGGCACTACAGGTGAAGTTGCAAGAGTAGTTAAAGAGAAAAGGAGCGGTGACAACGAGTATCAAGTTGTTTTAACGAGTGTGTGCGGTGTCATTACACCTAATCTTAGTATTGGTATTGACCCAGCTAAGACGGCTTTATTAGAAGCTAATGAAGGGCTTTCAAGTGTTGGCTATCAGCTGACAGGTAAAGGCTTTACGGTAGAGCTTAGTCAAAAGCAGCTTTTTGAGAGTCCGGATTCATTTAAGATTATTAAACCATTGGTAAGCGGTAAGGATATAACACAAAGACCAAGAGCGCTTTCAGCTATAGATACATTTGGATTAAGTCCTAAAGAAATTAAAAACCAATATCCTGAAATATATCAATGGCTTCTGGATAGAGTTAAGCCTGAACGTGAGCAAAATAGCGTGTTATCTTTAAGAGATACATGGTGGGCATATTCTCGAACGAGAGAAACTTTTAGAGAAGCTCTTCAGGCTACAAACAAAGCTATCGTGACATCATTAACAGCAAAGCATCGAGTGTTTGTATGGGTTAATTCAAATACTATTTGTGATAGCACAACAGTTATGTTTGCTTTGCCTGTAGCTCAAAGTCTTGGAGTATTAAGCTCTCGGGTTCATGTGAGCTGGTCTTTATTTGCAGGAGGCCGTCTTGGTATTGGTAATGACTCGCGTTATAACAAAACACTTTGTTTTGAGACTTTCCCATTCCCAACCTTAAGCCCTGAGAATGGATCTAAGATTGGAGAGCTAGCCGAGCAAATCGACTACCACCGCAAACGCCAGCAAGCCGAACACCCTGATTTAACACTGACTGGCATGTACAACGTGCTTGAAAAACTAAGGGCGGGTGAAGAACTGACCGCTAAAGAAAAAACCATTCACCAGCAAGGTTTGTTGTCTCTGTTGCGAGAGCTACATGACGAACTCGATAGCGCAGTATTTGAAGCTTACGGCTGGTCAGACTTAGCTGAAAAACTTGTCGGCAAGCCAGGCGCAACCACACCTTTACCTGACAAGCCCGCAGAACAAGCAGAAGCTGAAGAAGAACTGCTGATGCGCTTAGTCGAGCTCAACAAGCAGCGCGCCCAAGAAGAGGCACAAGGCCTTATCCGCTGGCTACGCCCAGAGTACCAAGCCCCTGATGCCATCCAGCAAGAAGCTGATATTGCAATCGCAGAAGGCGCAGTAAGCCCGCCCAAAGCGGCAGCAGCCAAGGGCAAAGCGACTTTCCCGAAAACCTTACCGGAACAATTAAAAGCGCTTCGTGAAACCTTGTCAGCAAGCTCGCACACTATAGATAGCTTGGCTGATACATTTAAGCAAAAGCCTAAGAAATCCATTGAAGAAGGCCTGCAATCATTAGCGGCTCTCGGAATTGCTGAGCTTCAAGCAAGCACAGGGGTTTGGAGTATTTTATAGTCAAATACCGTCATTCGTAGGTAGTTTAATACAGGATTTTTAGATGAGCATTCCAGATTTCCAGAGTGTGATGCGCCCAGTATTGGTTGCTGTAGCGGATGGTGTTCCGCTGACCCTAAGCGACTTGCGCGAGCATATTGCAAACGTGTTCCAACTCAGCGACGCAGAGCGTAGTGAGCGCTTGCCTTCAGGTAAGCAGACTGTGATTAACAACCGGGTTGGCTGGGCGCGTACTTACTTAAACAAAGCCGGATTGCTATGTATACCGGCCAAGGGCTTAGTACAAATTACTGAGCGTGGGCGTGAGGTGCTGGATAGTGGTCCAGATCACATTACGGTGAGCTGGCTTAAACGCTATCCGGAGTTTGTAGCCTTTCATGCTAGCCCAACCACCAGCGCAAGTGATGGAGAGCTCAGCGAAGCTACAGTGACCACTGATGCTACCCCTGATGAGCAGCTGGTTAGTGCCCATCAAAGTTTGATGCGGTCTTTGTCAGACGAGCTGTTGATGCAAGTGCGTGCGGCCTCACCCTCTTTCTTTGAGCAGTTGGTAGTGGATTTAATGATTGCCATGGGGTACGGCGGCTCTCGCAAAGAGGCTGGGCGTGCTACTCAAGCAACCAGTGACGATGGCATTGACGGCATCATCAAAGAAGACAAGCTGGGGCTTGATGTGATTTACCTTCAGGCTAAGCGATGGAGCAACACCGTACACCGCCCTGAAATAGACAAGTTTATCGGAGCATTGACGCGGCAACGTGCTCGTAAAGGTGTGTTTATAACCACTTCCGATTTTTCTGTTGGCGCTCAAGAAGCAGCGCTTGGTCTGGATATCAAGGTGGTGCTTATTGATGGTAGTCAGCTTGCGCAGCTGATGGTGGAAAACAACCTTGGTTGCAGCATCAAACAGGTTTACGAAGTCAAACAGCTCGATAGCGACTATTTCAGCGAGGACTGAGATTATGCAAAGGATTGAATGGCGGTACGGTAAGATTACTACAAGGTAAGGATGAGATTAGGCGCAAGACCACGGTAAGGTTACGGTAAGGCCGCTACAAGATCACTACAAGGCTATGGGCTAGTAGCTGTGTACATTTGTTTACATTCTGAGTGCTCGCTTAACCTGTCAAAACTTGTCATTGGTTAGTATTTGTAGGCGAGCTGCTGGCGCTATGTTTGATTGCAGGCAAGGTAAACATCAGCCGATGCTTTGGGTTGTCCGACAACGTACCCGAACGCCTGACGATAGTGCGCACCGTGCCAAGTGGCAGACCGGTGATTGCAGCCACCTCGTTGTAAGAGTGTCTACGCTTCAATTCCAGCACTTGGGCGCGCTGTTGGTCTGTGATTGTTTTTGGTCGTGCCATTGAATTAAACCCGCTGAATGTATGGCTCAATTATAACACTCTATTGAATATAGTGTATTCAATATAAGAGGCCTATTGCTCGCGTAGTGACTGGGAATAAACCTTGGGCGTGCGCGTAGTGACTTCAATAAAACCTTGCCGGTCGTAGGCTGCTCAGGTGATTAGTAGTCGTGCCACTGTAAAAGCTTGGTAGCGGGGCTGTCCGTAAATGCGGAGTAACCCCACACTCTAATTGCCGGAACACCGCCAGTCAGGGGTGTGCAAAAGTTTTGCATACTAGGGCGGCAATCCTAACCACAATCTGTGGGTGATCTCTAAGCGGATATAAAAAACCCCACGGCTAGGTGGGGCTGTTAGTTAGTGATTAGCTAGGTGCCAGTCAAGGCCGGTCTTAGCGCGTCTCTAGGATCTGTATGCAAGGTTATGCCGCTACGTACAAACTCAGACGCTTAAAGCTTGCTTTGATCATCTTGGCGCGATACTTATTCAACCGTTCGGCGTCGGTGATAGTCATGACCGACTTATCTTTAGGCATACTCACACCCCTTAAAAACCTGTGTAATCAGTTACATCAAACTCAAACACTCTTACGCCCGCCTCGTAAAATTCAATACCTATACGAATAGGCTCTCCACGCTGAACGATTTTTTCAAAGCTGCGAGCATCGCGGATGAACATTAAGTCTGAATCATACGTACTTGATTGCAGTCCAGTCCAAGTCTGCACTTCGCTATCGCCGACCCTTAAAGAAAACTTACAATTATTTACACCACAAATCATTTGCCCTTTATCAATACTCATATACGCATCAAAACTATTACCTTTTTTTCTAAATACAATGTAAAGGTATGAGCCGCCTTCAGTATTATAAGGAAAATCAAATGCTGTACTATTAATTGATTTTAATTTAAGCGTTTGAGTTTTTTTATCTGTCATCGGATCAATAGTTTCATTGAATCTCCAGTTCTTCATTGCCGCTGGCGCTGGTGTTACTGGTGCTACTTGCTCAGTTTGTACAGCTTGAGAAGATCTTTCTTGGGTTGCAAATAGCCAAATAATAGGTACAACAATTAAACCTAAGAAAACCAATGTTGTTAATCCATTATTTTTTGCAAGCCACTCATCAGCTTTTTTCTTAAATCCCATTTTATCTCCACGTATGCATCAGAACGCTATTTTTTAAAAGCACGTAACTCTATTTTAGATTTAGAGGATATATCATTTTCATTACCACATGCCAGAAACTACACCTTCATAGGTGTTGCATACTAGGTGAATCAAAAATGAATCATCCAGTCATCAGCGCGCGTAGTGCTGTCGATTCAACAGCAAAGGGTACTATCCACTTTTGGGCTGTCGCAGGTTGGCCGGTTGGTGCTGAATTGTTAGCCATGCTGGGGGTGTGCGGTTTGTGCGGTTCAAACGGACATTTACCCCCTGCCCCCATATATATGGCTACTTAGTATTTCTTTTTACAACTAAGGTAAATAAACCGAATACACCGTTTAAACCCCCTTTTTTTCACAAAAACGCCCCAATTAAGGGGCGCTGTATGTTTTATGCTGTTTCTTGTTCTGGGTCTACCCCCTCAATTCTAAATCTGTTTACTCTACCGCCTGTGCGTTTAACCAGCTTACGGCCTCCTGCTATACGGTCTACGCGATACCCAAGCACACGCCCTAAGCCGCGTGACGTTAAATCATTAGCGCCGGTTAGATCCTGTAGCAGCTCTTTTAAGTCGCCGTCATCGCCACCATCAGCGCGCATATCCGAGAAGCCATAGATAGGGTTATTCAGTTTTTTGAACAACTCGCGGGTTTCAAACCAGCCATCCCCCATAAGCCTTTCTATGCCCTCGAGCGCTTCGGTTAATACCTCAAGTTCTGGGTCTGTTGCTACGGCCTCCTTTAGCGCCAGCGCCGGATCTTCATATTCAAATTGGCCTATACCATCAGCCACCCATGCGACTGTCTGTCTAACCATATAATCCCAACCCTCAAAGCTTGCTGTACTCTCACCCTTAACAGCGCCACCGGCTTTGCACTCGGGGCTTTCAAGGTACGCCCTGATTAGCGTTAAACCGGCCTGTACAAGTTGCTGCCTGTTCTCACGAATGAACTCGAGCGGGTTACTGTTGAACTTGCGTGTTGCTGGGTTAGCCACTTGAGCATCTAGCCTGCACTTGAGCACGCGGCGGGGCATATCACCGGCTAGGGTTAGGTTGTTACCTGTAAGCAAAATCAGCACGCGGCCTTTAACAATAGAGCTCTCGCTTTTGCCTAGTATCCGGTCTGCATATTCGCCGCTGGTTAGAAGCGAGGCCATAGATACGCTGTCAAAGTCTCCTAGAATGTTATCCCATAAAAGCACGCGTGCGCCTGATAAATAATTACGACAAGCGAACTAACAAGGCTCCGGCATGTTCGGCAAAAACCAAAACTAAGAGGAGCCAAGGCGGCCGCCCTTGCTCTATCACCTGTTCTTTTCCTGTTGTTATCAGGATGGTTAGTATTTGCCCCGCTTGTTTAGTCGCTGTGCCTCGCGTAGTGACTGCGATAAAACCTTGGGCGTGCGCGTAGTGACTTCAATAAAACCTTGCCGGTCGTAGGCTGCTCAGGTGATTAGTAGTCGTGCCACTGTAAAAGCTTGGTAGCGGGGCTGTCCGTAAATGCGGAGTAACCCCACACTCTAATTGCCGGAACACCGCCAGTCAGGGGTGTGCAAAAGTTTTGCATACTGTGGTGATCCCTAAGCAGGAGTTACTGCTCGGGCATTGTTGGGTTTTGGGCTGTGGATTACAGCAGATATAAAAACTCATAGGCTAGGTGTGATGCCTGCCCTTTCTGCCCTACTTCTGCCCTACTTCTGCCCCTCGGCAAAACGGCTGTAAGCCAATGTATATAAGGGCTGTAGCGATTCTCTGCCCTTTCTGCCCTTTCTGCCCCATGCGCACACATATAGACAAAAAAACAGTATAAAAAGGAAAAGGTAGGGTACTAGGGCAGAAGGGGCAGAATTGTAATATATATAGCTGTAAGCCCCTATACATGCGGGTTTAGCTTCTGCCCTACCTAGGGGCAGAAAAGGGGCAGAAGGGGCAGAACTGTAGATAATAAAAAACCCGCTACTTTTTACGGTGCGGGTCATTTGTACACTGATATTTATTAGATTATTTGCAGCGCTCCAGTTGTTGCAGACTTAACAATTAAACCCTCTTTTAACATTGAGTTGATTCGTGCGCCTGCTGCTCTGTAGGCATCCCTGCCTCTACCTTTGAACGGAGCGCGCTTGCGTAGTATCTGCTTGGCTCGCTCAACTGTTACTTGCTCGCTACTCAGCACATCCATTACCGTCTCAAGCTCTGCGGTACTGCCAGACTCGCCGCTGTTCTGAATGATGCAACGCATGTGCTTGCCGTATTCAATAAACAGATCAATACAACCTCTGATTAGCTCATCAGGAATAAACTTATCAACCTCACGCCCATTGCCTAGGCAGTTAAAAACGTGCATTACTGTGGCGATTTTAAGAACGTGCGTTTCCAGCTTGCCTACCCATCCTAGGTACGTCATTTCACCTGACCGCTCCAGCTCACCCAAAAACGGCTCAAGCTCAGCGCGCTTCTGTTTTATGATCTCGTAACCTTCCCGCCGCGGCTCCACAATATCCAGCGAGTGAATATCTGTATTGATAACAGCGCCATCGCCCTCAGTGCGCACCCGCTTTGAATACCTTTCAACGCACTCAGTAGCAGCAAGGTTGAACGCGTGCTTATCGTCTGCCGTTAGGTAGCCATTGCTTAGCGTGCGACTCCCTAGGCTGCTTGGCTCAGCAGTGAACAGGAAACGCTCTGCTAAACCCGTTTGATTGGATGCTGACAATACGCGCTGAATTGATCCGACTTGAGCAATTAGCAGGATTGCTGACTGAACATAGCCGGTAAATGCTTTTCGTGTTGTCCTGCTGCCAGATATAAACTCACCCATCCAGCCATTGAGCAATAAACTATTGTTAGATGAAAAGGCATTCTCAGGGAATAAACTTTGAAACGCTGCCTGTTCATCCGATGCAATAACCACTCGGCCACTGTCCATATTAGATAGCTCGGCATCAATTGCCGCTGTAGTGCCGTCTGTGGCGATATTAAAACCATAGGGTAGCTTTATACCGTCATTACCTGCCGCCCTGTTGATAGCAGCTATGCCGCTGTTATGGTCATTCATGGCGCGCTGGTAACTGTGTACGCTTTGGTTTTTAAGGTTACTTTTTCCGGTACTTGGCGGATGCTCGCACACAGCATGAATAACAGCAGGGACAACTGTTCCGGTTGCAAAGCGAGTGACGTAGTTAGTTGATACAGCAGCAGAAGCGCCAGCTAGCAAAGCGTTAAACACAGTACCAATTGGAATCTCCATTGTATGCGAGGCGCGCTTGGCCAGCTTAGTGATAACAGATCCATTTAGTGATTCTGGTATCTGCAAATAATCCGCGCCGGTTACGTCATAATACTTATCGTATTTAGCGGCCATACTTCGATCATAGAGAAGAACTTCGCGCTCAAGCTCGTTCTGCCTTCCAAGCAGACTGGCAACCTCTCCCATAGCACCTTGTCTTGACGGATTGTTAGTTACTAGATCCGCAACCTGCAATTCTATATCTTCAATTTCTGTGCGCTTGGCTTCTGCCTGTTCGCGTGTAATGGTGCTCATAAGCCAGCCTCCTTGCGCTTAATCCATCGCGCCATTGCAGCTGCAACGCGGCGCTGCTTGCGTCCAGTCATGTTGCCGATTAAGTGAACAGATTCATTGCTGGCATCGTTCGCAGTGCCACGGCTTACGGATATGATAGCGTTTTGCTGATTGCGCTTTGCGATTGATCGGCTCATAACGTCATCACCTCACGCAAGGTAAGCAGCATCAACGCCAGCAGGCCAATAGCTTGTTGAGTGGATGGGCTGCTTGCTACAATGGCAATGCTGACTAAGGCATCATCTAAAGCGTTCGGTTTACTTCGGTTGATCGGGCGCTTTTTCATTTTACGCCCTCCCCGTTTAACCATGCTTCGACGGCTGCCATATCGAACAGAACAGTATTACCCCTCTTGAGTGGTTGCGGGAATGTAGGGTCTAACTTTACCCACCGGTAAATGGTCTGACGGCTGACTTGTAACGCTTCGACTAAATCTGAATAGCGTCCAAACTTTCTATTGCTAAATGCTGGCGCTACCGGTGCTTGTGTCTGATTACCCATGATTTTATTCCTTCATCATGAGCTTGATAGATCTTCTTTCTGGTCGTCTACACCACCGGCAAATTAGTAAATATTTACTAAATTGGTTTGAATAAGTACGCGGTACCGATGTATAGTTGACCTGTATTTGAAAGTAAGCCTAATCAAGCTGTTTTTGATTAAGAGACAAAAAAGGTCTGAACCACCTTCTTATCTCGCTTAGGTACCCGCTCACGCGGGTGTCTTTGTTGCATTGGATAACGATAAGGTCAGCCAATGGCCACCATGTTATTTAATGCTTTTAAAGTTATCCACAGGGCAAGCACAGTATCTAGCGCTTAGATCGGCAAAAAACCTTTATAAATCAATGGTTTACGCGCCCAAAAATAAAAGACAATAAATAATTTGCTTTTCTACGGGTTGCTTGTTATGCGAGCCGCATTCTCAATAGAAAAACTCACAAAGGAATTGCACAATGACTAATCAAGAGCTGGTAGAAAAAGCAGCTGATCTCGGCATCAATACGGCCGATTCAGAATTTCAGGAAGTACTGGCATCAGGGGGTGCGTTCGGTGGTTACGTATCGCACGGCAACGCCGCTTGGTTAGCGAGTCAGGGCATCAGTGAGTGCGCCTGTGGTCACTCTGTAAAGCCATAGGCGCATTCTGTTTTAGGCCATTTTATGCAACTGAACCACGTTGCCCTTGAGCTGGCGCATAAGCTCAGCAAGGCGCTTGCGTCGAACAATGGGCTGTTTAGCATTGGCTGTGTATAGAGCGGCAAGCTCAGCACCCTTCGCGCTATCTGCGACTGCCAGCACCTGCCCCCATGCCTCCCACGCCTCATACATCTCAAGTTCTGGATCTTGCGGAATATAGGTGGCCGTTATTTTGTCTGGCTTGTGGTTTAAGCAACGTTCGATAATGTATGGGTTGATCTGTAGGCTTTGCATAGAGCTTGCTGCGGTGCGTCTCAGGTCGTGCGGTGTCCAAGTACCGCAGGATAAGATCAACGTATTAAACAGCTTTGTACGGCCTGCAATCTGTACGCCGCGCTGACGATCTCGAACCTGCTTGGTAACGGCCTTCTGGTCGATAGCGCCAGCACCGGTAACACTCGACACGATATAATCAGCATCAGCGCTAATGTCTTTTAACTGCTTAAATAAACCTTGTGCGTACTGGCTCAGGAATATCTTTATTGGGTCGCCGTTCTTGCTGTTCTCAGCAGGAATAACCCACTCACCGGCATCAAGGCACACGTCCGACCATTTGGCGCGTAACAGCTCACCAATGCGGCAAGCGGTGGCTAACTGTATTTTTATCGCCAGTTCGGTTGTGTTGATAAGTTTTGCACTTGGCAATTTGTCGAACAGCTCCACAAGCTCAGGAACACTTAGCACACGGTCACACGGCGCGTTCTCTTCAAGCTTGCTCGGGAACCTTGGCAAGGCTTCAATTATCCCTTGATCCAATGCGTAACCCATCATCTGACGAAGTAGCGCCAGCAATATATTTGCAGCACGATTGCCGCGCTCTGCCACTCGGTTATTGATACTGGCAAGGTGTCGAGGCGTGACGCTCTTCACGTCCAGCTTGCCAATAACGGGCAACACGTCTTTTTTCATCATGCGCGCCGGTTCATCAGTGCCAAGCTTGCGACTGGTCATAACAGGAGAACAGATCCACTGATTAAACAGCTCAGTAACAGTGCAAGCCTCATCAATCGCTTTCTGACGCTGCTCTGCTATTTCCTTTTTAGCCTGTGCTGGATCTATGCCTTGGGCAATATCGCCTTTTAGTGCGTTCGCTTGAGTACGCGCGGCGGCCACCGATAGAGCTGGGTAGAAGCCCATCACATACCGGCGCTTACTCCATTTGCTGCCGCGCTTTATGTTGTAAGACAAAGACCACACCGTCCGAACACCAATGCGCAACTCTAGGCCGCCAGTTATGTCGCAGGTGAACACTGTCCTGATACCGGTGAACTGCTCAGGATCTTTACGGCGCTCTTTTAAGTGATCTTCAATTACCTTGGTCGCAGTCTCAGCGCTGCTTGCTCTACCTGTCGAAAATACCAATCTCAGGTCTTTCATTTTATATGCCTCATAGCTGTTTGCTGGCGCTGGGTACTAACTGGGTACTAAATGGGTACTAAATCCCTAGTAATACGCGCTGTTACGCTATGATACATATAAACTGGCCAAACTCAACGAATACGCGGCCTTGAGCATGGTTTTAGGTGCTATAGATCAACTCACAATTACACCGTTTTACACCTAAACACGCGCATGGGGTGCAAGGGGTCGAGTGTTCGAATCACTCCGTCCCGACCATATAAATCAAAGGGTTACAGCTTTTAGTTGTAACCCTTTTTTATTGCCTTCTGTTTTTACCCCATTTTTTACCCCATAGATAAAACTACAAAACCCTAGAGTTAGCCGCAACCAACCCAGACAACCCTCGCTTACCTTCTCCTAAATTTATAGCCATGTTAAAAACATAGGACTTACGCAGCTATTACTGCCTCGACACTCTAACTCATATCTCTAAGCCGCTTATAGCCAAAACACCATTTTATCCATACCCATATAACCACAAACTGTAGTGGTTATTTTAGTGCTACACCACACTAGTAATGACCCATACCAACCTGCCTAACCTAGACACTCATTTCCAGTGGTGCCTTAGGAGTACTAATGTTGACGCATGGATTGTTGAGCTTCTGCGGGGACTAAGTAGTGGAGTGATGTGATATGAAGCCCAGTTAGAATTGATCAAAAGGCTAAGTGAACGCCTGCTATGCGCAAGTCTCAATATTTTATAATTGACGCCTCTGAACAATCACATCCAAAGACATATATATGATAAAATACCACCTCTGGACAGTTAAGAAGATTATTATGCAAACAACTACCAAAGCACCCGCACTGAGTAAAAACAAATGCGCTACTGGCTTAAAGGTTGCCCTTCGCATTCTTGAGAAGTGGAATGCCAGCGTTAAGCAAGCCTGTGCCATTCTGCGTGTATCACCCAGTACGGTTGCTCGTGCAAAAAGTGCCGAAGGAACTGAGTGGTCTATCAACCTTGATTCCGATGTCATGCAACGTATCAGCATTGTTCTGAATATACACAGCGCATTACGCTTGGTTTTTGACAACCCTGAAAACGTATACGGCTTTCCAAACATGAAAAACCATAATGAGTTTTTTAATGGCCGCTCACCGCTTGAAATCATGGCGCAAGGAGATTTTATCTCGCTGTACGAAACCTACAGACGGATTGATTCTATTCGCGGAGCGCAATGGTAATGATCAATACTCTTGAGGAATGCACCGGCAAAACAATCACAGGCAACAGGTTGGTTAATTCAAAATTTCCACCTATAGCCATCTTTGATGATGTGGCCAGTACTGAAGAGTTTGAAGCGCTCTTTGCAATTCAAGAGCTGACTAACCCCAGAATTTTAAATGAGGTAGGCAGACTGGACCTCATAGCCCGCGATGAAATACCTTTTGGTATTCAGGGCTGCGCCTATGCCACTGCGCCATTTACGCATATTAACCCTGCTGGCTCACGCTTTAGCCCAGGTGCGTTTGGGGTTTTATACATTGCGGATAATGAACAAACTGCACTTTTGGAAGTTAAACACCACCAAAATATGTATTGGTCTCAAGTGGATGGAATGAACTATGACCGTTTTGTATTTCGTGCACTCAAGTGCGCGTTTAACGATACAGACATGATGAGCGCTTCGGCTTTACCCTACAACGACCCTATTTATGATTCAGACGATTACAGTGCATCTCACAGCCTTGGCCACGCCCTGAAACAAGCAGGCAAACCAGGCTTGCAGTACAATTCTGTGCGTTCTCTAGGTTCACTGTGCTGGGCGCTGTTTACACCACTGCCCGTTCATTCAATCGTACAAACATCACACTACGAAATGATTTGGAATGGCAGCATCATCAGCACAAACCGTATTACCAATATTCAGTTGCCGTAAAGCGTATCGAAATAAAGCCGCCTAGCGCCATAGAGTAGAAGTGACTTTCGCCGGCGAAAGCGATTACGTATTTCTAGCATCAGCCACTCTATGATCCAGCGCACTGACACTCAATCTCCTTTTAGAGGCGCCCTAAAAAAACCGGACTGCCATAGCCATTCTTTTCGCCGGCGAAACAACTCACAGCCCGTATGAGCTCCAATAAAAAATTATCCATAAAGCTCTTTTAATAACTCGTCGACTTGCTCACTCATCCCTAGCGCCCAGAAATAGGTCTTAAAGCTTTCCAAAACACTATTAGCTGTCAGCTGAATAAGCGGCTCAAACTCATCATTACAGTGCGCTGCATCTAATGCTTGGTAGTAGTCCAGTCGCTGCTCAACTTGAATCACTGCAGCTGGGTAACCTGCTTTAAGCAATTCAAGGTTCATCAACAGTCGAGCTGTTCGACCATTACCATCGATAAAAGGATGGATTTTAACAAAGTGAGAATGTACGAGCGCCGCTCTTTCAATAGGGTGCAAAGAGGCAGCACTATTTTGGTACCAAAGAACAAAGTCTTGCATAAATTGCTGCACACGAACGGCCTCAATGGGTTTATGCTCGGCACCTGAAATTAAAACGTTCACCTGCCTATACTGCCCTGCATTTTCTTGATCAATATTTTTCAAGACAAGCTGGTGGAGTAATTTAATATCCCACTCATGCAAAGGCTGATTCTCAGCGACGAGCTCTTCTAGCAGAACAATCGCCTCACTATGGTTGATAACCTCAAAATGCTCACGAAGCGTTTTCCCGCCGATCGTAATACCCTCAAGCACAACTTTGGTTTCTTTGAGGCTCAGCGTATTACCCTCAATCGCATTGCTATGGTAAGTCCAATTCAGTACTAAATTTTCATGCAGGTTTTTGGTTACTGCTGCCGGAAACGGTCGCTGCGCATCGAGCTTAGCCTTTACAGCATCCAATAGGCGCAGAGTTCTTTTCACTGCTAAACCCCTAAAAGCATTATCGCTTGACGTGGAAAATCATAATCTGATCGTTGCTTATAAACTATAAGCATTGGACTGCAGCCTTATTAGCACAGTTAATCAACAGCAGTTCAACTTTGGTACACCTCAAGAGAACCTGTCTTTAAGTGCTCAAAATACCTCACAGAACCATTTAAAGCAGTCTGGTATCTCTAAGTAGTCTTTACTCATGTTCACCCCCTTATGGTTGTGCATCTTTTTACCATAAAAGGTGTCTGGGTTAGCCAGGCTTTACCCGCTTTCTACTCAGTTATTCGCTCAAGTCCTCGAGCAGGACATATAACTCTTTGTAGACAAAGGCTTTAAGTATGACCGCGGCAGATTAACCCAAATTAACGAAAATACACACAGATTCTCTGCCCGTCGATCTCGTGCACCGGCATAGGCAGTTGATAAATATCGCTGAGCACCTCACTGCGAATAACCTGCTCTGGAGCCCCCTGATAGGCCACTTTGCCAGCACGCATCGCAATAATAGTGTCCGAGTAACAAGAGGCAAAATTGATATCATGCAGCACGACCACCACAGTTTTGCCCTTCTCATCTGCGGCGCGGCGCAGCAACTGCATCATCCCCACCGCATGGTGCATATCAATATTATTCAGTGGCTCATCCAGCAGCACATACTCAGTGTCCTGACACATAACCATCGCCACATAGGCCCGCTGCCGTTGCCCACCGGACAGCTCATCCAGGTGCCGGTGCTGATACTCCTCCAGCGCTAGATAATGAATGGCCTCATCAATATGCTGCTGATCAACCTCGGTGAGGCGTCCACCAGAATGGGGAAAACGTCCAAAAGCCACTAAGTCACGCACCGTCAAACGCAGCGTTGTCTCATTGTGTTGACGCAAAATGGATAAGCGTTGCGCCAGTTCAGGGCCCGGCGTGCGGGTAACATCCAAGCCATCTATTTCCACACTGCCAGCGCTCATGGGCGTAAGGCGACTGATCATCGACAGTAATGTCGACTTACCGGCACCATTGGGGCCAATAATTGAGGTCAGCCCGCCTTTGCTAATGTTGATACTGACATCATCCACCACTAAGGTGTCCTGATATTTCTTACTCAAGCCGCGCGTTGTAATCATTATTTAACTCCGCGCAATAACAGCGCAATAAATAACACCCCACCACAAAGTTCAATCACCATGGCCAAGGGCAAACTGGTATTGAGTAGATGCTCAAACAGCACTTGCCCGCCCACCAAACAAACAATGCCTGCCAAAATACTGGCGGGTAAAGTCCAGCGGTGTTGATGACTGCCAGTAAGCCAGTAGGCTAAATTCGCTACCAACAAGCCGTAAAACAACATGGGTCCCACTAAAGCTGTGCTGATCGAGACCAACACACAGATCACCAGCATTAATAGGGTGACTGTTCTGCTGTAGGGCACGCCCAGATTAATTGCCACATCACGGCCTAAACTGAGCACATCCAATTGCCGACGCAAACGAAACAGCAGCGCACTGCAAAGCGCAACACCAGCCAACCCCACCCACAGCACCTGCAAATTGATCCGGTTAAAGTTGGCTACGCCACTGCCCTGCTGAATGGAAAACTCACTGGGATCAAAGATACGCGCAGACAGATCAGCCAACTCACGAAATAATAAGCCGCCCACCATGCCCAGCAAGATCAGCATATGTAACCCGCGTACTGAGCCGTTAAACAGCCAACGAAACAACAGCAAAGCAATGCTCACCATCACCGCCACTTCGAGAATAAAACGCAATTCCAGCGGCCAGCCACTGCCAAACTCAGTCCCCCAGAGCACTAAAGCCAAAGCATGCACCAGCACATAAAGCACATCAAAACCCATCAGCGACGGAGTTAAAATACGGTTATGGGTAATGGTTTGAAACACCACTGTGGCCAAGCCCATGGTCACTGCCACCAGCAACATGCCCAGTAAACGCGTACCACGATACTGCACAATAAAGGCCCAATCGCTTTGCACATTGAGGGTCATAAAGCCCAGCACACTGCATAGCGCCAGCAGCGCAGTAAGACCCAATAACAATCGACCGCGAAGATTTAAGCCCATTGCTTGCGCCCCCGTAATAAAATTACGATAAACACTAGGCTGCCGGTAATCGCCAAAATTGTTGCCGAAGGGATTTCGTACGGATGAATCAACACCCGACCAAGCAAATCTGCCGTCAGCATCAACGCAGAACCGGCCAGAGCGACCAAAGGAATCGCGCGACGCAGATTATCGCCGGTAATCAAACGCACCAAATTCGGCACAATCAGACCAATAAAAGGCAAGGCGCCAGCAATAACCACCACACTGGCGACAATCATCGACACCAGCAATACCCCTAAAACCATCAATGCTGGATAGTTCACCCCCACATTGGTGGCAAAGTCCTTGCCCATGCCAATCACGGTAAAACGATCAGCCAATAACATCGCCAATAGGGTGATGCCCGCAGCGACCCAGAGCAGTTCATAACGGCCACGTAAAATGGCTGAAAAATCGCCACTGCTCCAAGAGCGCAGTGCCTGTGACAGTTCAAACTGGTGGGCTAATAAGCTGCTAGCGGCATAAACCACCCCAGCCAACACCAAACCCAACAAAGGTACAATCAACGCTGAACGCAATGGAATACGCTTAAGTACTGCTAGAAACAGCGCAGTCCCCAATGCAGCAAACACAGTGGCCACGCTGAATTTCAGCCACAACGCCATACTGGGCGCAACAATGGCACACAGCAACACACCAAAAGTGGCAGCACCTACCGTACCCACCATCGATGGTTCTACCAAACGATTGCGCGCCATCATTTGCAGCAACAAGCCTGACACAGCTAAAGATGCGCCAGCCAGAACCAACGCCAATGTGCGCGGCCAACGACTGACAAATAACAGTTGTGTGATGCGATCATCGGGCTGGGTAAACAGATGCAGCAGATTCATGCGGCTGGCACCCACATTTAAACTGAGCAAAGCTAAAATAAAAACCAGTACAAACAAGCCCAGCAACCACAGCACAGTGCCTGATTGCCGACTTGCAGAAGATGTTACAACCATAGGATTCGCTTATTAGGAAAGGATTGCCATGCGCAGCGCAGTGATAATCTCGCAGACAGGGCAAGCTCAGTGGCCAGCCCTGTAATCGACGGACAGATGAAGTTAAATTACTTAGTAAACACATCCAGCAAACGATCAACGTTGCTCTGCATCACCCCTAAACCACTGTTATCCAGCAAATACCAGCTGACTGGTTCTAGGTAAACAATTTGCCCTTTGGCGCCCGCTGTTGTGGCTTGCACCAGCTCGTTATCCATCATGCGCTGCGCCGCTACACCTTCACGGCCAATGGCCGCATCACGGTCCATCACAAACAGCCAGTCTGGATTGGCTTCCAGCAAAAACTCATAGGACACCACCTGGCCATGACGACCCACTTTTAAATCAGCCACCGCAGGCTCAACGCCAAACACATCGTGGAGCATGCCAAAGCGCGTACCAATACCAAAAGCGCTCATTTTCCCGCCAGTGGTCAATACTGTAAGGCCTGTGCCCTGCTCAGCACTGAGCTTTTGCAGCTGCCCCACCGCAGCCTGCAATTTATTAATATGCTCAGCAGCCTGCTGCTCACGGTCAAAAATCTGCCCCAAAATTTCTGTATTGCGCACTACACTGCCAAGTAGATCGGTTGGGTCAGGTGTTAAATCCAACGTTGGACCATATTGAGCCACTTCATCATATTGTCCGCCGGCGCGACGGCCCAAAATAATCAAATCCGGTTTAAGGTTCTTCAGCGCTTCATAATCAGGCTCAAACAAAGTGCCGACCGGCACAAACTTCGCATCCGCATACTGACTCAGCATTGGCGGCAAAATATTAGAGTTCGGAATGCCCTGCGCCTCTACCCCTAACACTGCCATGGTATCGAGCGTGGACCAATCCAGCACTGCGACAGTTTTCGGCAATTTTTGTACTTGGGTTTGCCCCTTGGCATGCTCGATGCTTAACACCTCTTGCGCCTGAGTCGGCAAGGCTAAACACAACAACAAACCAAGCAGTGACAACGATTGGAACCAAGCCAAGCGGATTAAGCGCATACATAACTCCTTAAGAATACCAATGAGCTAGACAGCAACGAGCTGGCAGCAATAATGCCGCATATCATATGCAACTGATTCCTATTTGCAAGCACTTAAAGCTATAAGCCAAACTCAACTTGCAACACCGCAAAGCGACTAGCGCGCTTTTAGTGGTAGTTGAGCAGGGTTCTAGAGCAGGTTTAAGGTGCGGTTAAAGCAATCGGCAGTAAATTATTTTTCTGCACATAATGCTTAAGACGGCCATCAGTTTTGATGGCCCGCACAAAGCCATTTACCCGTTCACGCCACTCTGGCTGCCCTTGCTTAATAGCGTAGGCATATTCAAACTGCTCCGTGGCCGGCTTGGGGTCAAGTAATTGTGCCCAGTCATAGTTTTTAAGCATTTTTTGCGCATAAGGGTAATCCGTAATAAATACATCCGCACGACCAGAGCTCTCATATAAATCATAAACGACTCGACAATGGTCACAAGAACGGTCACGACAAGAATACGCATAGATAATTTAGGAAAAAGACAGGGTTTTTGCTACCCAGAAACGAAAAAACCCGTTAAGTATCAACTACTTAACGGGTTTTCGTAATATGGCGCAGTGGACGGGAATCGAACCCGCGACCCCCGGCGTGACAGGCCGTTCGAGCCAGATGTCCTTAATTAACACCCGTTGTACATTAACTGCAACCAATTGATATACAAAGAAATAACAGCCAAACAACCTCAACATCAATCGACGTCAATTGACACCAATTATCTGGTCACGGATGGTGATACCTCTGTTCTCAACGGGAACAATGCTCCCGCTCCCATCCTGAAAAGTGAGCTAATCACCAGCAATCTAGTCTGGTCCTTGGCGTCCTAGCTGCCACAATTACATCCAGTTATCTCTGAGCAGAGCTGTGGATAAGCAACCTAAGCATGTCTCTACCATCCTGATACCAACCGCCGATCTACCCTAGATTTTGAAACTAGGTGATGGCCGATAGCTCAAATATTGATCTATGGGAGTGGGCCTGCATGATCGTTTGGAAAGTAAAATTCGAACCCCTCCCTCTGATGCAACAACTGATCAGCTAATTTTCACAGCAAAGGTTATGGGTATCTATGAACTCAACTGGTATAACGAGATACTGAATATATCTCTAGATGGGCACGCTCTCGATCAGCCACAGATTTAGAGCGCTCTGGATATACCGACCACTCAGGCGGCTATATTTTATTACTCGTGTACAAATGCGAGTCGCATGGCCCACATTTTATACTCGGCCCTACCTAGCCACACATCCGACAAGTATAGTTAGCTGATGTATTATTTTTCGCCTCAGCTTCTTGTGCATGTGGCCAAATATCACGCTGTGCTATAGCAGCATCTTTAAGTTTCTTTTCACGGGGATGATAAGCCCAGGCCTTACCAAGAATATTAAGATCACAATAGAAATTAAGGGCTTTGGTTGTTGCGGGTTCCTTCAATTGTCTTGACGTTTTCAGGGCACAGGCTATGCATGGGCCGTCTCACCCTCAGGAACCAGTCGCACTTCTACACGCTGGCCAAGGGCACGAGCAGCACTAGCCAAGGTAGCGATAGTCATTCCCAGGTCATCTTTATCAAGAGCACGATCCACTGCAGTCCGGCTGGTATGCATGCGTTCAGCCAAGGTTTTTTTGCTTACCTTTTGGAGCTTCATTGCTTCATTGATTTGCCAAGAGACTACGCGCTTGAGGGCAGCTGCAGAAACCTCCTCTCCTAGACCTTGCTCTGCAAGGAATTTGTCGAAATCGGAGCCAATATATTGGTTCATTACTTGTACCTCTCTAGTGCCTTCTGGCTCTTCTTGATGGGTCCGTGAAGTAGAACCATAACATTACCATCCACAGTGAAGTCCAAACCTCAGTTTCTCGACTGCAAACAGGATCGCAACCAGCTCTTTCTACAAGTGACGGAAAATGTCACTTTTCGAGACTAGGCACTCACATTCTCGATGCTACCGTTATTGAAATTTAGCATCGAGTACATTTTATGCCTCAACTCATCTATTCAAAAAACCATGACATTACGTTCAGTATTCACCCTGCAGTACTTGAGCCCTACCAGTGTCTGATTCAGCAACCATTCATGCTGAAAACAACACTACAGCAGGATCGCTTTTTAAATTCGCTACCTCGCATTCTTGTTGGCAGCATGAAGTTTCAAACAGAAAGTAACAAAATTTCCAAGGATAACAACCCCACTAGCTTTCAGGTTATTTTCCCATTCTGGGCACCGTACTTTTGGAACAATACGAATCCTGAGCTTGGAACGTTACTCATGTATGGCGTCGACGTAGAGCAGCTAGCAGAGAATATGGCATGGCCCGCATTTCTAGAACAGCTATATATAGCTGCTGATGTGCGTAAATCCAGCCTGATTATCGACAATATTAAAAAACACATTCCAGCTGAGCTATCTAAAAGCTTCTTTGGAGGTTCGCTGACAGATACTTTTTTCGCAGAGCAGTCAGGACAATCAAGACGTGCAATCTACCAGCAACGCAAAAAAACAATTCTTACCAGGAATGAGGGCACTGCCAGCAGCCTTGGGGATATCGTCAATGCTCTGAATAAGAACGAAGAAAAAGATGAGTGTGTAGAGACAGAGGATAACAATGCTCACTGATAACGTGACCGACGGGTTAAATGAGTTTGTATATCCAAATCACCATATTATCGAGGGTTTCCGCGCTGTAATTTCGTCTGAGCTAAGCGCATTACTAGACCGGACTCCGGACGGCTGGCTGAGCCACTTCAGCACCATTGAGGCATACATCAATACATTAAATACCAGCCCGCAAACATCGAATAATAACCAGAAAAACGTGCTGACTAGCGCAATCAAACGGGCGAGCATGCTAGGCACCTTAGACTTTACAGCTGCATTAGCAACGACTCCATTTCCAGACTGGGACGCTCACGAGCAGGAACAGTACCAACGGTATAAATGCTTAATAATTTTCAGCACTATGCAGCTGAGTCTGATTGGAAACCATGGCAATGCTATAGAGAAAGCGCTGAGACAACTCCGCTTATTTACTACGAACAAAAAACACCGTCAGGCCTTTAAATTGCTGCCTAAAATTGATGAGAGTACATGCCTCAAAACACTAGCTGCCGATCTTGATCAGACTCGTAAAGACATACTGGATAAAAAAACAAAACCTTATATTGATTACATTGCAGTGGCAATTAGCAACGCTATTGAGTTTAAAAGCGGTATCATCCGTACCCCAAAAGCAAAGCCTATTACAGATGCACAATCACCCATACCTGCAAAAGTAACAACTATTTACGAAGGCGGCGTGGTTTGTGAAGAACTCACCTTCGATAAACCCAGTACACATGGGTTAGATGAGATAGATGAGCCCCTTGAGTTAAAAAACACAAGGACACTGCGCACCACTGATAAGTCTCTGCACAATCTATCTCGCGCACAAAAAGCTATCCGCAGCCAACGATTTTCTGAGCAAATCTATATGCGCAACCTCTCACTGCCATGCTCAGTTGAGCATCTCAGCAAGTGGGACATACGAAATCTGTTACTTATCGCATCCAACAAAACCCAGCTAGCAGAGAGGCAGCACATAGTCGCTGACATCTTACTCATTATGCTATTTAGCGGCTTGCGTAAAGAACAACTATCTAATGCTCGTCTATACCTCTCTGAAAAAAGACAAGGGTTATTGATTTACGAAGTGCCTCATTCAGTACCTAGCGGTACGCAGAACCCAATAATTGAACCGCTTATCTCCAGCCCTACCCATAAAGCTATTAGAGTACCGATGCCTCTAATCACAAGCCTGGGAAATGAACAGGCTGTGATTAATGAAGAAGTCATCAATCAAACTCTGGGCCTCCTAAAAGAGATTAACAATAAATATTCAACTCGATTAACACTAAGCCGTATCAGTAACTACCTTGGCCACTGGTACTCTTGCAATGGGTTTGATCCTGCTGAAAGCGCAATTTTAAAGGGTTTAACCGCACAGCAATACGCACCGATCGCCTATACTAATTTTAATGAAAGTAATTTCTTACTGAACCACCAATGCTACCTAAAAGATGTTTTTAGTTTTGCTGAGCTCAGCTACGACTTACCTGATATTCAGCAACGATCTAACACGCTCGGCAGCGCTATAAAAATTAAAGATCACGCTTTAAAACAGCTATTTCAAATACTGCAACCAGACCCTTCTCTTAAAAAAAGAACCGCACTGGCCTGCATGTATGAATATCATAATCAATACACATGCTACGTATGGCTGCTCCTAGCGTTTTCGACCGGACACCGTAACGTGAATGCGCCACTTGGGAGCTTGGCTGACTATAATGAGCACAATGGTACCTGGTGGATTAGTGACAAAGAGCGCCGCAATGGCCTTTCAGCTCGGACTGTGGTTCTGCCTAAAACAGCCGCACGACAAGTCGAACTGTACCTGCAACACATTCAAACTCTTGTAAAAAAGACGCGCCTTTTAGCTGATAATATTTCTCTGCACTGCCAGCAAGTGCTAAATAAGCAAAGCAACTTATTGTTTTTTATTGATAGTCCATCGACCCAAGCAGCCCAAGCAGCCCAAGCAGTGGGACTAACACCGAGTGTACTCAAACAAGTGCTCAAACATACTGTACCGTTTCAGTACAACTGGCCCAGACACCATCTCAGAACCCATCTCAAAAATAAAAACATTCATTACGAGCTTATCAACAGCTGGATGGGTCATGAGGATTTTGGCGAAGAAGGCTTGGGCAGTTTCAGTAGCTTATCCCTACACGATTTTACGCAAATCAGTGATCAGATTGAGCTGTTGTTAAATGAACTGAATGTTCAAGCTATAACCGGCTGGAGCTAACCCATGATAAACAAACATGAAACGCCGATGCCTTCAGCATCGCAAAATAAGCTTATTTTGGCTCATATAGAGTTCAATACCGAGTTGTTGCCCGGGTGGCGTACGCGTAAAGAGCAACGTAAAAAAGAAGATTACAGAAACCTACGCAAGGCCATCAGTATTTTTCAACAGCACCTGCCTGGAATGTGTATTGAAAACCCGGAAAGCACCCGATTCTCGGAGGTCTGGCCCAGTATTGATAAAGCATTGCAAACAGCTCTAGGTAATACCAGCAATTATCGCCGAGCCTATAATTTTATTAGTTACGCCATTGAAAACGGCAATGAAAGCGGCCTGTGGCAGCTAGATGTTCCAACGCCATGGAATACGATTCGCCGCATTAAACCAACACGTAATAATGCGTGGCATAAACGATCAACGGTCATGCTTGAAGCTGAGAAGCATTGGCGCGCAGAGCTTAATCCAACCGCGGATACTGAAGAGCTTTTTATTCTATTTCTGACGTGCTCTTTATTATATAGCGGCCTAACACGCATGCACCTTTGGCCTGCCCTTGCCCGCAGCATTATGCAAAACAAACCGTTACAAGGGAGCGCTCCCACGCTTTTTCTAAGCTTAAAAACGGAGCCAAACGAAAATTACCCGAGCAACTTTTACTGTCCAGCACAAGATCAGGGTGAAGATCAGCCGACCTGCTTAATCAACCACTTTCTCGACCCAACCAGTTTAGCCGTACTTTCTCAGCTATTACGCACCAAGCCTGATGAGTGGCGACCTAACCATATAGATGATAGCTCTCTGTTTATTAACCACTACAGAGCAAAAGTGGCCAGTCAACTGGACATTAAAATCTCGCGCACTTTATTTAGAGACGGTGCAGCAGCAGTTACAGAAAACCAAACGGACGTAAATCTACCGCAGATACTGGTTGAGTACATCACTGGTCGAAAACTTAGCGCTAGCCTGCCGTTATGTTACTGGAAGCGCCTCTATACTAAGAAAAACTATGGATGCAGCACTGAAAACATCAGGCTGATAAAGTCATCTAGCAAGGCAAACAAGAGACCTATAAAGCGCCTTAAAAGCAAGCCTAGCACCATTGTAAATAAGCTTAAAAAAATACTGCACAAGGATCGAGCTCGCCATGAAAGTCGGTCTGCAATCATCGATGCTCTTCAGCAGCTTATAACTCCAGATCTAGACATCAGCGAGAATCTCCTATGCTGCTGGCTTTATGACCACCTAGATCATAAGAAAAATGCGATATCAACTGCAGAACGCTATTTAACAGCCATAGGCGATGAATGGATTGCAGAGGCATACCTAGAGCCCCTTGATACATTTGACGGTGAAGATTTTTACACCTTATATATGTCAATCCTCAACAGGCGGCAATCAGATAAAAATAGAGAGTTTAAAGCCGAGCGACTGATTGATATGCATAATTTTGCGGTGCTTGAGCTCGGCTTTACTCCCCTGCCATTTTCTCTGAACACAGAAAACAAAAAAACAATCACACATGTAAGTGCTGCAATTGTTGATGAGCCGTTATTCCTAGAATTGCTTGTAGTCGTGAAACGTTTATACGACACCAATACACGCGAAGCACTTCTGCTACAGACGTTCTTAATTATGGCGTACAGAACCGGCCTAAGGCCGGGAGAGCTGGCAAAGCTCAGGCTCAAAGATATCGAACCATCACCTGAAGGTTTTTTGTACCCGCGTAACAATAGGTTTGGACAAAACAAAACACCTGCAGCCCTACGTAAAGTTCCCCTATTCCCACTGCTTGCAGAGCACGAGGTAGATACCGTTAGCAAATATATCAATGAACGTAGACTAGAGAAAAAAAGTCTAAGTGAGCTTGTTTTTTGCACAACTGAAAATAGTTTTGAAATGATCAACACATCGAGCATTGCGGGTTTAGTTAGCAGCGTTCTTTACGATCTATCTGGCGGTCTCGAGTACCGCCTGTACCACTTGAGGCATAGCGCATTATCTCGCATGCAATTAATTTTGCATCGTGATCTGGTTGAGCTACCGCCAGTGCTACAAGCTCTTATTCCATACTCTGACGAGCAAGTGGATGACATTCTCACTTTAATTGTCGGTAGGAGTCGTAAACGTGATCGCTATTCCGCATTAGCAGCCATGGCAGGACACAGCAGCCCTGCCATGACGTTAAGCACTTATTTACATTTTACAGACTGCTTAGTAGGACTGCATTTGCAAGCAAACCAACGACCTTTCGATGATCACCTTGGCAAAGCCCTGTTTGGTCTAAATCCACACCGCATAGCACTGCTGAAAAAAAACAAAGCCATGCACCCGCAAGCAACCTATGCATATTCAGCTAAGAAACTGCTGCGCTATACAAATAAACTAAAAGAGCAGCCGTCTACAGGTGAAGCGCCTGAGTACCTTATTCCTCGCCAAAACTCACACTACATAATAAGCACAGCTATTTTGACAAAAATACAGGACGGGCAATCCTACGATGAACTGGCAACATTCTATCAGTGTGATGAGCAACGTATTGCAGCTTGGCATCAGACCGCAATAGCTTTACGTGAACTAAAAACAGTTAAAGGTAAATCAAGACTGTTTCCGCTGGCCCGTCGGCATCAAATTTTACCGGCAGCGCCAAATAACAGTCATGAGAAACAAGACATTGAAGCAGGACTGTTAGCAATTCGTAGCCTACGTAAAAACCCACTAGAATTTTATGAGTTCAAGTGGCTACTCAAATACGCACTGCTAAACAGCACCTCCTCGCGTGCAGGTATTAAGTTTACAGAACCTAAAGCTTTCCAACGTTTTATGCCCATAGCAAGCCAACTGTACCCTTGGCACCGGTGGAAACTTTTATTGCAAATGCCACCTGAGCAGACAGTTTCTGACTGGTCCTATAGCCCACATATGAAAATTGAGACATTTCCACTCAAGCGTGTTGCTCAACACCCTAACGGGCTGGCACGTTTATTTTTACGTCACGCGGAGGAAGACAAGTATATGGAGAAAGGATTATCACAGTTCAGCTCACAGGCGCTGAACGTGCTTTTGCATCGACTGGCTATAATTTTCTTCACACCGAATCAAATACAAGCTTGGCAAAATAGCGACAATAATGAATCGACTCATGAAGATGGTGAAGACTGCGATTTAAATTAGAACTGCGAGTATTACTGCTCAACCATTGCAGTTGAGCAGTGCTTTAAGACGCGCATCCATGCCCTTTTAGTAGCCATTACGCCTCATCAAGACGTTTAAAAACTCGCTTATCTCGAGCTGAACGCACATACCAATAGTGTGCAGGTTTACCTGCAAAAACCTGACGAGTCCGATGCGCATCTGCTGAAATTCTATCGCACATACGCACAATAGTTTCTGACAAGTACTCATTGCGCGAGCTACCCATCTTGGCCGTTAGTGTGCTGGAGATAGCATCAAACAATACAGCGTCCGCTGCTTTTAATGCCTCCAACTGCTCAGATAAAACCATAAAACTTAAAGCCTCATGCTGGCAACCCTCTGCTTTTTTTGCACCTGGGTTGTTGTAGTACATCTCAATTTTTCCGATGTCATGCAATATCCCAGAAACAAAAGCAATATTAGCAGTACGATCTCCCAAACCATTTTGACGGGCATGTAAAACTGCGGCAGTAGCAACATCAACACTATGCTCAAACAATCCGCCTTCATGGCAGTGATGATGGCTCTCGCTAGCTTTTGCCCGATAAAATTTACTCATAATTTTATCGTCACTTAACACTGACCAATAAAAAGCCTTAAGCGCAGGGTCTTCAATCAACCCTAGCAAGGTCCACATTACTCGCAGCCTTTCCTCATGACCAGGCATAACCATCTGAAACTGTTTATATGCAAACCCTGCGGTGATATGAGGGTCAACAATTATTGGCTTACCAACCAACTTCCCATTACAAAAATCAATATTAGCCAGGGCTCCATTTTCATTCACATGGCTCATCGCACCTTTATTAGCTGTGATGAACATATTTACTTTAGAGTTCGATAGAGTCCAAGTTTCTGTCGTACCATCTTCACTCACTTTCAATACCCATGCCAGAATATGCTGTGTTTTTTTACTCATCTGCTGCCTCCAGTAAACGCTCAAATGCGGCACCATCACGGCCACGTAAATTTGGTATGTATCGCGAGTAAACCTTGAACAACATGCCCGTATTGGAGTGTCCTAATTGACGCGCAATCCACTCAGGCGCTTCACCTGCGGCAAGCCATAAAGTAGCTGCTGTGTGTCGTGTCTGATAAGGGTTGCGCCGCTCCATAGATAAGTAATTCAGCAAGGGATACCAAACCCGGTTAGCAACATTACGATAATCTAAAGGCTGGCCATTACGTCCGCAAAAGACAAACTCACTGCGATGCCCAGTCAAGGTCCATTGTTCTTTCATTGCCTCATAAACTGAATCAGTCATCATCAGTGTGCGATATGAGCTGCTGTTTTTAGTTGGTCCAATCGAGCCTCGCACAAGAGCCTGATGGACGTGTATGACCCGGCGTTCAAAATCAACATTCTTCCAAGGCAAACCATCAATCTCACCCGTGCGAAGACCTGTAAAAAAACGCACGGTGTAATACGGTTTATAGTCTTCTCGCACAGCCTTAAGCATGCGCATAATCTCAGTCAAACTAAACGGTTTGACCTCAGAGCGCGGTATAGGAATAGCCTTGATATTCTTCCACTGGGACTCGTATTTGAAGCGCTCTGCAGCATCATTCAATACCATCCGCAAGTAGGTCATGATGTGATTAATTCTAGAGGGTGACAGTTTGCGGCCTTTTAAAATATCAGGCTCATGCAGTCCTTTCCTGAAGCCTAAAATCTGACTTTTACTAATCTCAGAGACCTGTAATGCGCCAAATTTAGGCAAGAGGTGCACATTAAAAATGCCTTCAACTGTTTCAATCTGACTCTCACGCCACTCCACCTTTTTCTCAGAGAGCCACCGCTCAGCAAAAGATGAGAATAATTTCGTACTGCCACTTATCCCTGCAGTACGCTCGGCATCAGCTAATTTTTCAAATTGAGCAACACGCGGGCTGCAAGGAAAGTGATGAGCATAATTAAAAGTGCCCTTTTTAATCTGCCCATCAATCATGAGAAGTAGCCGCTCGAGTCGCGCCCGGTTTGCAGGCGTATCTGCAACACGCGTTTGCTCACGACAACGAATGCCACGATAACGAAAATCTATATACAGTTTGCCGTCACGGCTATTAACAGTAGCCATGGCTTACCCCTCCATCATATTGATTAAATCGTTAGCTGAAGCGCCATGCAGCATCGTTTCCTCGACCTGCTCCCAAATGAATAAGATTTTTCGACCGCCAAAAGGGCGAATGTAGTGAACGCCTTCAAATAAAACAGCGTTCATCAAACACTGCCGAATAGTGCGAGTATCGTATTTAATACGCTGCGAAAGCTCTTCTGTAGTCAAGTAAGTCGTCATGACAAATACTCCTTTGCGATTGATTTGCGTCATTTGTGATTAGAATACATCACAAAAAAGGCAAGTCAAGATCTTTTTGCATCTTTTATGAGGCCTTTGCTACAATGCAGACTCATTTCAATCACAGATAAGCCCATGATCAGAGTGCTTCTTGTCCAGCAACTGGATAACAAATCATTTAAAGAGAAAAGAAAAATCACTCTTGCAGAGGTCAGTAAGCAGACTGGAATCAGTCGTGCGACTTTGACACGCATAGCTAACACTCCTGGCTATGCCTGTACGACAGAGACTATTAATGCGCTGTGTAAGTATTTTGAATGTGAACCAGGAGAATTACTGCAGTACATTCCTGATGAGGAGGAGGAGGAGGAGGAAAAAGAAGAAGAACAAAGCCAAGATAGTTGACGCTTGGTAGCCTAAAACAACTTTGCAATCAGCTGCAGCACACATCTAACAACAATCATAAACGGCTAAGAAGGCGAGTTTGCTGCAGAGGGCTTTCACCTCATTAGCTCATACCCACCCACGCTGTGCGTACGCAAGTAGATATTGCCTGACGTGCTTACGCTGCGCTTTGGCACACCTTAAAGCCGAGCGTTGGACTATTGTTCAAGACTCGGCCAAGTAACTTGGACAACAAAATTCATAGGAATGTATAAATGGCCTTAGAATCTATCGAGATAATTGGTTATCGCGGCTTCAAGAAAAAGGCACATATTGACTTCGCTATTCCTGACGGAAAAACTCCAGGCAGCGGGCTTACTGTGCTTACTGGCCCTAATAATGCCGGAAAATCATCTATCCTTGAATGCATGCGGGCACGTAGCGGGTACCAAACCCCCAGTTTTTCTGCAGGAGTCCGCAACGCATCTGTAGATCGAGTTGATATCACATACGTCTTCGATGGACAGGCAGAGTCAATCAAGTCAATTCGCAAAGGCAGTAGCGAAGCGTCTGTGAACGGTGTTCAATCACAAGCCAATATCTTTGTCCTACCATCCAGAAGAGCTTTTAACCCCTATTTCGGTAGGGCCATTAATACGCGCGAAGAACATATCCGAAATTTCGGTCTTCCATCTCAGCGAAGCGCTATCCTGAGTGGCTTCGAATCCCGCTTATTTAACATATTGCGTGACCAAGATACATCCCATGCTTTTAATAAGTTAGTGGAAGAAGTGCTGGGGTTCAAGCCAGAATGGTCTATTGATCAGTCTGAAGAAGGAAATTACTTTCTGAAGTTCTTCTCGTCAAACCATTCACATTCCAGCGATGGAATGGGCGAGGGTATAGTAAGCATATTTGCGATTATAGATTCTTTGTATGACTCAAGCCCAAGCGATATAGTCGTAATAGATGAGCCAGAACTGTCGCTACACCCTACTCTTCAAAAGCGTCTAGCAGGCCTTTTGCTCCGTCTTTCACGTGATCGACAAATAGTGATTTCAACCCACTCACCATACTTTGTTGACTTAAAAGCAATCCAGGGTGGTGCCAAACTAGTGCGTATCGTCTCTGGTATTGAAGGTACTAAAGCGTATGCGCTAGGTACAGAATCTGTTTCTGCTATTAATGCGCTGTCTCAAGGTAACTTATATAACCCACACGTCTTTGGTTTAGATGCACGCGAGCTGTTTTTTCAGGAAGAAGGGATAATTCTTACTGAGGGGCAAGAAGACGTACTTCTTTTGCCTCGAATCGCAGAGCAATTACAAGAAAAGGTTGCAGGACATTTTTTTGGTTGGGGGGTCGGAGGTGCAGGAAATATCAGACACCTCTGCCGTATTCTGAATGATCTAGGTTTCAAGAAAGTAGCCGCAGTTCTTGATGGCGATAAACTACAGGAAGTTGAATATCTGAATAAACAGTTTCCTGATTATTTCGCTTGCGCAATCCCTGCGGAAGACATTAGAACAAAGGAGCCGAGGAAGGAAGTCCAAGGAGTAGAGGGCATTCTAGACAAAAAACTTGAAGTGCGGACAGAATACGCTGAAAACACAAAACGAGTTTTAACCTCTATTCGCGACTATATGGATGCGCTATAAGGGACATCGAGTGCACAATCGGATAACCCGATGACCGATAGCATCTCGTCCTCAGTTCTTTAATAACTGGGGACTGCACTGCACGCGCAATCTTCACTCAGTCAGCCCTACCTCTTAAAAATATCCACCTTGGTTTCTAGGCACTTCCTAAGCGTTAGATCATTTGTTCCAACGCCAAACCAGCTATCAGGTTTTTGAAAGAAGTCTAAGCCCCGGCCAATTTTAATCGTCCAACCATTATCGACTCTCACCTCGCGATCATGCATGTGCTCGTTCACTGTTATTTCCAGTGCAATATCCATTTCAAGCAGACTTTGCTTAAGCTCGCTGAGCCGCTCTGACATTTCCTTCACGTCAGTTTCGTCGTCATAGCTGGTAATCAAACTGATTCTTCTGATGCTTGGTGTCTTAATTACTGCCTCACAAAAGCGTACAAAGTTTTGTATTTGGTGAGTTACACGAATATAAGGGTCTTCGATTTCAATTGATTTTGCACCCTCAAGGTAAGGGCTGAAAATTGTCTCGTAGCTATGCCCAGTCGCACCGTAGTGAATCGTAAAGTGCTGCTCAGTCAGTTCTTCAATAATAGGCTCAGTAGTGCCAGTTACAGCAGCAACGTCAACCTTAGCTGCTGCAACAGATGCAACAATACGTGGGGTATCAATAACAGCTCGCGCTGCAGATGGAGTTGAATCGTCATCAGCATGGATATTTTTTCGTTGTGGATCTTGAGTCGCATCTGCAGCTTTCGACTCAGGGCAATACACAACTATTTCATTACCCGTAGCATCAAAGTAAGACAAATTAATTTTGGCGAACTCATCATCTGACTTGCGTTTATTCATTTGCTCTTTGACGCGGCGGCGAGCTTCTATCGCGTAGACCACATACTCTTCAAACTCTTCATCGGTTGGCGCAGTACTTGGGTGCAATATCTTCAAGAAAGCAGCCACAGTCTTCTTGATACCTTTCTCATCACGCCCTTCAACTGCATTTCCAAGCTTAATGCGCTGACTGACTTCTTCGTAACGGTTGGTTTGCTTAAGCTGGTAATGGAATGCCTCAGCAAGATAATCGGTAATAAAACCGTAATTATCAGTTAAAAACTCACTGCTATTTTTCGGCATTTCCCAGCCGGGTAAGTAGCAAGCAAATCTGTCCATTATGGCAAGGTCAAAGGCTTTAGGCAGCGGCTGGAATAAGTCATAAACTTCCGAGTTTACAATTTGTGAAACTGATAAATCCAAGTTGCCGACAAATGCCATGGACGCATCAGCAATGACTTCTACACCACGAGAGAAGCGACCGTTCGCCATAAAGTCTTTCATGATCTGAATGGTGTCTGGATCTTTAACCTTGATACCAGCAACCTCATCAAACGCAACCACATCCCAGAAACCAACCAGGCCAATTTTTCGACGTTGATTATTGTAAAAAAGCGTTGCGCTGGTCGCTTGGCCGCCACTGATCAATGTGGAATACGGAGAGAACTCACTAAAGAAGTATGACTTACCCGTACCGCGTGGCCCCAACTCAATAAAGTTAAAGTTTGGCTCCACAAGGGGCAGTAGACGTGCGATAAAGTGCATTTTGAGTCGCGGGCTGAGCTTACTTGGCTCAAGCCCAACGGTGCGCAAAATAAAGCTCAGCCACTCATCACGGGTGCATTCCTGGCGAGCTTCACAGTACTGATCAAAGTCAAATCGGCTGAGCTGAATAGGACGTAAGTCTTCGATATAGAAAGCGTAATCATCATCTTCTATTTCGTTGTAAGCAATAGTCACTTCAGCCCACAGTCCACCTTGTAACAGTCGATCATGATCACGATAGAATTTTTCACTGATGGCCACTTTTCTAGAGTCAAAGTTCTCTAGTGCTGCCCAATGTCGACGATCTTTCTCGTTGTAGTTGACGTGTACTTTATCTATAAAGCGGTACTTGCCTTTAGTGGCAACTTTAGACTGCGCCTTGTTCGCCTCATTAGGGCGGACATAGTTATCATGCAGCGTCTCAAGCACGGCTTCCATGCCAGCCTGAATTTCAGCCTCATCATCACTGGCGCAGTAGCGAGCCAACAAAAACTCAAGTACAAATGTTGGAACGTTGGTTCCTTTCTTAATCCTATGCACTAAGTCTTTTCTGACAACCTTGCCATCAAACAAGTCGTTTAACTTCGTATCTAAAGCGTCCATACACTACACCGTATAATCTGTTTCTAAATCGAGCTGGCAGAAAATAGCCATCGTCGACGGGTTTAATGCCTTCACTTTAAATTTACCTTCAAACTCAAGCTGCATTCTAAGTGTGATTTTTGTGGTATCGCCAGGCTTGAGAACAATTGTTCCTGTTGCTGGGTTTACTACACCACCGTGCTTAGCTTCACCCACGACATTGCCATTCTTATCATGTGCTTCAAGCAGTATTTCAAAATCGCTTCCCACCGAGAACATATCTTGGCTTTCAAGTGATATATCCAGAACAGGTAAGCGCGTTGTGATGCGTTTAGCACCATTTTTATAATTTAATACCACACTAGCTTGTTCTATTGGCGCTTGCTTAGCTGCTGCTAACTCGAGGGTAATAACAGGTACGACACATTCTTGCAGCGATGCACCACCATGGTAATACAGCATGCCTGATTTATACGACGCTAAGGATAAAGGCCCAGCCAATGTTGCAAAGTCACCGCGTATACCTGCCTTCTCACAGGAAAGTTTGTAGTGATTATTATCACTATCTCCCTCTCCTAGTAAGCAACGCTCATGCACATTATTCCAATCGCCCTGAGGCTTACTGCAAGTATCACCCGCAGCAGCATGGGTATTCATAAAGAAGCCATGGTCAGTGACGATAACAACCTCATGAAACCCAGCATCTTTCAATTTATGAATAGCGACACGAATACGTTTTAATGCGTTAATGATTTCAGTTGGTGCGGTATCAGGATGATTTTCAAAATGGCTATCAATCTCTACTGAGCGCAGGATAAACAGCTCAACATCAGCTTCGACATCAAAACGATTACGCACAAACTCCTCAAGACGACCTTCTTGGAAGCGTTGACCATAGCGCTTGCGTACCAAATCCATACGCTGTGCAACAGTCTCGACTTCTTGATCTTTTATATAGGGTACAAACTTATTGGCTTTTTTAACCAAGCGAAAATCGGTACTCGCACCAGGTAACAAGCTGGCCATACCCACCAATGTGATACTTGGTAACTGAGCCAGTGCAACAGACAGTTTTACTTTGCCTTCATCTTCTAACTGCTGCGCCAAAGCAACTCCTAACTCATAACGCAATGCATCAACCATCAAGTAGGCAACTTTGTTGCCGCTCTGCATCAGCTTAGGTGCTACCAACTGATCAAACACTTCAGTATTAGCGCACTTACTCGCTAACGGCCAACCACTGTGCTCAAGGTGCTTGGTAAATATACCTTGCACCTTTTCCATCAGCTTGCCGTACTGTTTACGTGCTTGCTGCTGCAATGGTTTCATCAAACCTTGAGTATCTTGCCAGTCGTAGTCACTCACCGCTTGTTCAAACTCGCGGTGCAAGCGATCCACTTCACGCAATTGCATAACATAAAAATCAATAAGCTTTTCCATACTCTGGGTATGGTCTGAAAGGATGCGCTCATGATCTTCACAGGATTCGACTAATGCTAAAGCAGAGCGTAGTAAATCCCACTGCGACTGGCTTTCACCTTTACCTGTCCATACAGACTGAGCATGGTTCGATAAAATCAAACGCACCTTGTCGGTATCACCGCGCTGCAAAGCATCCATGGCCTGCAGTAAAAAAGTACGCTCTTCAAAAGGAAAGGTATCGCGCGTACCTAGATCCGTCAGATGACTGCAGCTGTCTTTTAGGTTTAGCTCTATTTCTATCGCTTCTGCACGTTCTATATAGGTATCACGCCTGCGACTATCCGTACGTAAACGCTCGCAAATATCTTCAATCAATGGCTGCGCTGCATCACTGGCGCGTGGCACATCTAATAGATCGGCAGGCAATCCCCCAGGCAAGTCAAAAGCAAACTCACTGAACAACACAAAACGCCATAACTCATCAGCAATGGCAGACCAGGTTTTACCTCGTGTTTTTAAGACAAGACCGATACTGACCTTAAATAACTCTTTGGCTTCAGCAACCCAAGAGTCAGATTCTTTTAATGCTGCTTGCTGCATAGCACTGGGAGCTAATAACGCAAAAATAATATCTCGTGTCGATTCGACATCAAGCTGTGCACGCAAATTGGGCCAGTTTAGGCCACCACCAATGGCGTTTATAACTGCGAAATCTGGATTAGGATTATCATCAAACACAGCACGAATCTGGGTCGTATGGTCAGGCTTAGCTCTTAAGCACAACGTCATATAGTTATCGCCGTCCCCCAGAGGGAATACAGCGCCACACTCGCCATAGAACGAAAAAGGATCGACTTGTTTTTCTTCGTCTTCTATTGGTTTAGGCGCCGGCACGTACACCAGCAATTGTTCAATTTCATTGCGGCCTAATTGCCCAAGGGCAGCAACTGCTGCAGCACGGCTGTGAATACTGGATTCAGTTGCATCAACAACCACACGCTTTTCGGTCGCCATAGCTAAGCAAATATCACGATAGCGCTGTTCTGGATCGTAAGCGACCAATACCTGGCTTTCATTTAAGCGCGGTGTAAATATGTGCTCTTGTATGAATTGCTGAATGCTCATTCGCTGCATTGCTCCACTTGTAGTTCACATAACTACAAAGATGATGAATAACATGCCTTGCAGCGCTTCATCAGCGGCAAGGCTCTTTATAGCTATTTACTTGAGTTCAGTTATGGTTTGATTTATTAACTCAGTCAACTCGGCTGCGGTTAAGCTTTTTGGCTGCCACTCAGTTTTCATTTCGCCAGTGAGTTTTGCACCACGCTTAACCGGCACTTCAGCTTCATGCCAAAATATATCTTCAACGTCATGGGCAATAGCAAGGCTGCGATCTTGATGGCATTTGCGTAGCACACGTTCAGGCCAAATACTGCAGGCTAAATGAGCCCAGTCGTAGTCACCTTCCTCTAGCTTTTCCCATGTATCTTTTAGCTTTTTTTGCCAAGCTTTGTGTTGGAACAGCTTCCATAGCGGTGCAGCGGTAATTTGCACGCCATCATTTAAATTCGGTTTCCAGAATTTTGCGAGACGCAATAACTCATCGCGGAAGTCTTTGAGTTCAGCAGCTAAATCAGTTAGCTGTGTAAGGTCTTTTTCTTCTTGGGTGCTGCGCGTAGTAAGATTTTTTAGCGTATTAAGATCTTGCTCAACTTGTGTAAGCTTTCCAGTAGGCCCGTCAAGAAAGTCATTAACACAAGTATAAAGTGTCTGCTTATTTAGGTGGTGGTAATAAACCCAAAGTGTGTAAGAGCCTGAAGCGCTCTGCAAAGACCAATAAATAGGTGTATAGCGTCTGTTTTGTGAGTACTGATCGTAGTGAGCTGAAAAAAACTGAGAAGTCTTGCTTAAGTAATTTTCCCAGCTATTTGCACCCACTAATGCCAAGCATTTTTCTGATAAATCAGGATCTGCTATTGCATTAATTGCTTGAATTAAAAAATCAAGGTCAGCAACACCTGTCTGTTCAAGGGTGCTTTGCGGACCTGCCCGATTGAATGCAGGCGGCTGTTCTGGTAATTCCGCATAAATATCATCCGACTGCACTGACTGAGCTTGGTCTTTCCAACGTCCAAAAGCACAACCAATTAACCACGATAAGTGCCTTTTAGCCGCTTGCACCTCAAGCTCAGACTCTTCAGTGTCTTCATGAACTTTCCTTAAAGATACCGCTTGCTGTAAGTCTAGCTGCAGCTCTTCATACTCTTCCACTGTCAGGCCATAACATTGCGCTAGAGCAATTTCATTATCATGACCAAGTAGAGTAGTGAAATTGGTTTTTGGTTGAACTTTAATAGATAGCTCTGGAGACCCTATGTAATCCAAAGTTGTTTCATCAACTGAATAGTAATTTTTTGCTGATTTGATGGCATCAAGCATAGTATTTTCAGCAGACCGTTTAACGTCATCGCTAAGCTCTATGTAAGGCAATTGCTGAACCATTCCAGCCTGAAACTTTGGCCATCCAAATTTTTCGCCTCTAAACCGAGCAATTGCACTGCCTATATTGGAAGCACAAATAGCGAGCACTTCAACTTCTTTACCTTCCTCAGGAAACACCTGTGAGCGCCCTGCCGTAGGTATACAACCCTTAGGTACGATATATGGTACCAAACGAGAAGATCGCAACATATAGCTAAAGCCGGGCTGAAAATAAGACTCTAAATTCTGCGGCCGTGATCTAAGTTTACCTTTCTCATCAGTAAAACCTTTTAATTCATAACCATCACTATCCCATCCAACCAACAAGTTAATTGGTGAGTGCCATGCTATTGCTTTTTCGGTTTTAGAATAAAAATACCATCTGCTATTTATGGAGCCCTGAGGAACCTCCCAAAAATTTCTAAGAAACCTAAAATCATCACCTGTTTGTAAGCCAACCTTCACAACAGCTGCTGAAGGCTCAATACCAGGAAGTGCAATTTTGCTTACAACATCAGAATCAGCCCAATAACAATAGGGGGAGTTTTCTAGCTTTCGGAAACTTTTAGGGTTAACGTTAAAACTCGTATTTTTAACAAACTGGCCACGGCACAGCTCTAATAGTTTGCTTTCTTTATCCTCATCAACCACTAGACGGTAAAACTGTGAGTTCTCACAAGATTTAGATATTGTATAAGCTGCAGTTTCGACCATCGCATCAAGAACACCGTCACCAAGATCAGCACATAAATTAATCTCTGCATTAATACCAAGCACTTCTTCTCTTAAGCCCGCCATGGTTGATAGAAATAAGCATGTTCTGCTGGTAATAGCGCCTACAAGACCTATTTCTCCAGTTATTTCAACCGCTCTTTCAATAAAGTTTGAAAGAACATCACCCTTGGTTCGCGGATAGGTACTTTCAATATATTTTTTCGAATTCGCTGACGGTTCTCCAAATGGAGGATTCATCAAGAGAACGTCAAATTGTTTCCGACATAAATCAATAAAGGCAAAACCCTTAGCAGCATCTTCGGCAAATAAACGCTTTTGATCAGAATTTGACTCAGCACTGTCCGCGTAGCTACTTAAAGACATCAAGATCAAATGCTCAGCATCATCCCAAAAAGTAGCATCATCAATACCGCGCAAATCAAACCCTAATTTCTTTTGCGGAGTAGCAGCGTCTAATTCAGTTTGAAACATATCGCTAACGCTATTATGGCCAGATTGCTGCTGCCACTGATTACGTGCATTTTTAATTGTAATCTGCAGTTCTTCTTCAATTTTCAACAAGGTACCGGCTTCGCCAGCCAGTTGCATTTTATCAAAAATCACTTCGAGTAATTGCCCTAGAACTGGCGGATTAAGCTTTCTAGTGAACTCTTGTAATAATGCCTTATCACCTGGCATCGGCTCAGCACAGACGATATTAGACTTAACAATTATAGGGCGTTGCTGTGGTTTTATTTCTAGCAACTGCCACGCACGCTGCGCACGCTGCCATAAACTTAAACCTGCAATTTGCACTGCTCGAGGATCAATATCCACGCCGTGAATATTGTTCTCAATAATCAACTTAGGTATTTGAGCTCTAAATTCATCTAAGCTGCTAAAGCTTGCCTGCAATGTTTGTTGATTGGCTTCGCGTTGAAAAGCATCGGAACCAAGCTCTTGCTCTAACTGCCAAGCTTCTAAATAAATCTGTTCAAATAAATCAAACGCATATAAACCAAAGTGCATAGAGCCACATGCAGGATCAAGCATGCGAATACTGCGTGGATCTTTCAGTTTACGGTGTGGAATATAAACCGGCTGCTGTAGTAATTCTTCTTGGCTTAAAGCCTCCTCTTCAGTGTTTTCAGTATCTGGTGCTTGCTCACCAGGCTGTAAAAAAACTTCAGTACGGCGACGTACTAAATAACTGCAGCTATCAACCAGCGCAGTCTTGCCCTGAGTCATTTCATACCAAATACGCCCTAAGGTGTTATCAGTTAAAAACTCAACAACATAACGCGGGGTAAAGAACTGATTACGTACAGCCATTTCACGGCTGGTTCTAGGTGCGCGAGAAGCAGAACGCATGCTGTCAATTTCATCGCGACCATTCCAAAACTGATAAACCCAACCAATGGTTTCGTCTTCAGACCATAGCGCATCAATTTCTTGATGGTTAATTTCAGCTAGCAGTTCTAGTAAAGCAGATTCCCTTGGGAATAAACGACCTTGGATACTGTGGCGATCAAATAGCACTGCTAAATCAACACTAAACTCATCAAACAAACTGAACAGATAATTACGATACGCATCACCTGTTTCGCCATGGCTGGTTCCAGCTAGCTGACGATAGAGCTGAAAACCTTTCGAGCTTTGGCTTTTACCGATGGATTCAATTAAAAACTCACGAGCCTCAGCCATACGCAGCGCAGCCAAACGGTTTAATACGGTAAAGGCTTGCTCTCGTATAATGCGTTCTAAAACCTGCTTAGTGCGCTCTTTGTCACTTTTGCCAGGCGTGGTCGCTAAATAGTGCTCTAAAGTATCGCGCAATAGCTGAGCAGTTTGCCGCTGACTGTTATCCAGGTGTGTAAGTGTGCTGAGATCAGCTACTGTGCCTTGCTTTGGGTCCATCCCATAATCAGCCTGCAATTGGCGGGTAAACTCTTGACTGAGTATGTTACGAGCACTACTTACAAAGCTTTGTAAGCGGTTGCGAGTTGCTTGATCAAATGCCATGAGTTTTTCCCTTATGCTTTGTCATTACTGGATGGATCACTGTCTGAACTGTCCAGAGAGAGAAGCAACTCAAACTCATGGGCATACTGCAGCTCTTGGCGCATCAGCTCTAATTGAGCGATTACCTTTTTCAGGTCACCAATATTAGTAATACGCGCACGAGTTTTTAAACTGCGGGTGATTTTTTTAACTTCTTCAGTACCTGTTTGCTGCTCTTGAATCAGCTTGTCTTTTACACGCTGCTGACCCATGCGCACGATACGTTGCTTGATATCGTTTAACTGACTCTGAATGTTGTATTCCTGATTCACTAACTGACGTAAGCCAACCAGATCTTCACTGACAACTAGCGCTAAATTTTCTAAATCTGAAAAAACAGCCTGCTGTTCAGGCACTGTGAGCTCTTGCCACTCGGCAACATTTACTAAGTCTTGCTCAGCGTCTTTAATACGCTCAGCTTGTTCCGCTTGCATTGTTATAGCCGTATCACGCACACGACTTTTAATAGCTGTTAAATGACTGGCAAGCTCTGTGCTGTATCTGAAAAAATCATTCTGTTTTAAGCGCTCATTTACATCACTGAGCTGATCAGCCAATTCAGTTTTCAACTGATAAGGACTGCCCGCATCAGGCAGAGAAGCCAGGCCATTACGATGCTCTTGTAGATCCTGCAGTGTGTCTTCTAGTCCATTTTGCAGCGCAAGCAATAAATCAGCGGCCCATTTTAGGCTGTTATAAAAGTCAGAGTCTTCGCCACCTAAACGCGCAGATACGTCAGAGCCATCAGTGGAAATTACATCTTTAATATTACTGGCTAAGACATCAACACGCTCAGCACCGACCAAGCCAAGGCTTTTAAGTTTTTCAGTTAATGATGAATACTTGTATTGCAGTGTCGGTAATAACTTAACCGCTGCTTTACTGATTTCGTCTTCCAGTGGAACAACACTGTCACCACTCAGCTCGGTTAAACGCTCAGCTGAACGTGCAAGTACCTCCATACTCGGACGCTCTTCACGCAGTGACACACCAACATTTTTAAAGGTGTTGTTGGTTTTGAGAGCATCAATGGCTTGCTGTCCTCTGACTATAATTTCACGCCCTGCAGACTTAAGCTTAATTTCGCCTGCTAGCAACATAGCTGCAATCAAATAACGCAAGGTATCTTGTGACCAACCGTAAGGTGCTTCAGTGAAAATATCACTGAGACGTTTTCCATCAATAGAGCCTTGACGCTCAATGATGTCACGGATACTGGTAATAGCTTTATGCTCAATATTAATTGATGGACTGCCGCTCGTACGCTGCACTAAACCCAGTGGATCAATATCACTGGTAATGCCTGACAACGTGTTAATGCTCAGCATTTTTTCAGCTAGGTTTGTATTTACGCGTATCGGTGCTTCGCTGTATCGATCAAACACCTGCGCCGCCACAGAACCTAAGTGTTTACGGCCTGCTTCAATGAGCTCTTGATTGAGGCTTTCCACAGCAGTGACTTCACCACGGAAGATGAAAGAGCCTTGCAGTAAGCTACGCTTTAATAAACGTTCTAGCTCACTGAGCTTGCGCTTAGCAATTTCACTTTGTCCTGCGCAGTATTCTTTAACTTCTTGGTCAGGTTCATTGCGGTATTTATTGGCAATTTCTCGGCAACGGTAAATATCACTAATAAGGTCATCCATCTCTGGCGTGGTACGACCAAAAGCAAAAATAGTATGTTGTGCTGTCTTTTCACGGCTTTCATTGGTTAAACGTGTCTTAGTTGCTTCGTAGTCTTTAGGGTCAACCAACTCAACAATAGTTTGTACCGAGTTACGCTCACCAGATAATGATGCAGGAACTCCACCACCTGAAGCTTGTGCCTTTAAGCCTGTTTGTACAGAAAGAGAGCCGTGTAGACTTGTTGAGGGTAAAGGTGAGTACGCTTCTTTTAAGCTCTCGTTTTGAATACGACGCAACTCAATTGGGCGTAAAGGTATGGTGGCGCGCTCTTGTTCAATATCGTTAAGCTTCTCACTAAAAAATACAAGATTACCGTCCTGCTCACCAAACGGCACAATCGCATCATTGATAAGCTCATCAACAGCTTGCTTAACAGATTCTGCATTAGAGGCTGTTGTAATACCTGCATGCATGAGGCTTGTAACGTTTTGCAGAGAGATTGGCAAATTGCCTAGGATTTGCAAAACACAGACAGTTTTAGCAATGTCTTGATGCAACTCCGAATCTGAAAAGCGAATCTTAACTTTACCGACTGACTGGTACAGCGCTGGATATCCCTTCTCGATATCTTTCTTTAGTGCATCAAATAATGTGACTGTATTGGCTATCCAACCAACAGGCTGATTCGCAATCGGCGTGGTGCCATCAGCACCTTCAACCAATACATCTTGAATAACTTTAATCGCCGAACGTAAGCCAATACCACCTGTCGACTTAGCTAATGCGCCCAGTAGATGCAATAAGATATCAAAGTGTGCCGGCAGGAAGGGGTACAGGTTAATAAAGGTTTGCTTATCGAAGTCAGCGCCATAAGCACGTGCATCTACAAGCTTGGTGTGATTGCGTAGAGCCTGACCGTGATTATCAAACAGCTCACCTAAAGTACTTTCACCTGCAGGTGACTTACTGAGCAGGCGGGTGTAGCAAATTTCTTTAATATCATTTGCTTCAAGATCAATTTGAATTGGAAAGCGGTCTTTAAGCTTATATAGCTCAGGTGAGTTAAGTGACGCTTTAGGGTCGTCTTCAGTGAGTGTTTGTTGTGCTGTACCAATCACCCAGACTTTGCCGTCACCAATATCTTTTAGGTTTTTTGCTAAGCCATCTAAGTTTAAGATGAGATTATTTCGTGAGCCAACATACTGTCCCACTTCATCGATAATAAAGATGATGTGCTCTTTACCTGATGCCTCACGCGCAATTTCAATCATTTCCTTAACGCGATCATTTTCAAAGCGGATAACTTCGCTGGCCTCTGTAGTAAAAGATGAGGCGGTTTTGAAAAGTGCTGGATACATCTGGTGTGCGATATCAGGAATCACACTATCAACAATGAGCTCATCGTTGCGGTAATCATCCCACTCAAGACCTTCGGTATAATCACTAAACGCTTGTAAAAACTCATCATGACGATTCTCTTTTTTGAGCTTTCTTTCAAACGCTGCAACCTTAAGATTACGAGAGTAGCCAGCCCACTGCAGAACCTTGTAATACAGGACAGTCGATACTTCTTCCATAGTCGCACCAGCAAGTTGCTCACTGGCAAGGTCAAGCATCAGCACTGCAGCTGGAAAACGTTTTGAGACAGAATTTAATAAGGCTTTTGTCGTTGATTTTTTGAAACGATCTTGAAGGTGCTGAATAAAAGGTGTGCCATCAATTGTGATACTGTCATCAAAGGCCAAACCTAAATACTTAGTAAAAGAACTCTTACCTGAGCCGTAGAAGCCAGAAACCCAAACACCCACTTCGTTTTGGCCGCCAGCTTCCATTGCTGACTGCATTCTACTGAGCAGTTTCTCGAATTGCTCTTCAATACTTTCAGTAACGACATACTCAGAAATTTCCGCTTTTAGGCGCTCTTCTTGCGAGACGCCGTAAGTAATAACTTTTTCAATCGTGCGGTAAATATCTTTGTTACTGTCAAATAGGGTTTTAATTTCCATCATCTCATCCTAAGTAAATTCTGCTAAACCAGCTGTTTATTAACCGCCAACATGTACCGAACGATAGTTACCATCTTCTGGATAAAACCCGAGAAATTTTAATTGGGTCTTTCCAGTTCTTATCCCTGGATAAAAAAACACAGTCGGTACATGGAACTTGCCTTGCAGCTGGCTTTCCATAGATCCGATACGAAGATACGGATGGAGAGCCTCAACGTCAGTTACTAATAAAATTGTGTTTGGTTTGCTTTCAAGTTCTGTCAGCTTTGCTTCGAGCTTGTCTTGTAGAGCGTTTTTTTTAGTTAAGGCTTCAGCCAGTGAACCATTAGTTTTTTGCCACTGTAAGGGGGATGCAGCATCTTGCTTCTCCCACGTTTTCTTGATGAACGCCGGCATTTCATCAAATACTTCCTGTACAGCCGCAGCCATTGAGAAGACATGCACATCCCAGCCTTCATTACGTAACTTTGCTGACCATGCTGGCATTTGTCGCTTAACTTGTAATATCTGCTGTGGATGAAAGATCAAATAGAAAATAGGCTCAAAGCTGGCATGCCCAAATTCACGACCAGCTCTCACGCGCTCCATGAGCTCACTAAAATCAGTGTTGAGTGATGACATCAATCACTTCCTCCATTGTTTTGAACTGCCAGCTAATACGCGTGACATCTCCTGCAGACTGCACAATTAACCAGTTGTTTTTTGCTAATTTTTTTAATTCATCACGTACGTCAACAGGCTCCATGCCAAACAACTTCCATGTTTCGTGATTGATGATCGAATTATCGCCAAGGCCAATCAGGTGTAACCAATAGGCTAAGTAAAGAGATGTATTGGGCTGAATACGTACAGGTTGAATGGTGCGTTTAGATGAGCGACCAGATGACAGTAAATTGTAGTCAGCGCAGCAACCAATAATGTAAGACGACACCCGCTTAATAACTGAGTCAGCCCATGGCTTTTGCGTTTTTCCTTCACGCACAGCATGGCTCACAAAGTCTCTAGCATCTTCGGTGGTGACTTGGTCATGGCCACCTGAGTAGCGACTCCAATACACCTCTATTATAAAGTCTTGGAGTACTTTATTAGCCTGAGCAGTATGGATCAAAAACAGCTGGTTCAAGTCTTGGGTTGTTATGACTGGGGCGAGCTGTTTTAAATACATCGCCACGTTGGTTTTCATATATCGAGGTGAGAAGCACTCAGCAATGATATTCCGCAACCGGCGTGCCGTCACCATAGGGAACATGCCAGAGCTAAGTGCATTCTCATACAGCTCAGCCACAGTCATGCTTGGCTCATAAAGAGTGAGTAGTAGCTTGGTTTCTTCAGCCAAGCCAAGCCCTGCACCTAGCTGTGTTGTGTAGTATTGAGTTACCTTCACTGCTGTCATGAATCTTCTCTCATAAAAGGAAAGCTTTTGTAACTTCCTTTAAAAGCTTGAAGGTAATGACTAGCAGCAGCTTTCAAAATAGCTTCTAGACTTGCATCACTGAAGGTACCCACATTCACAGGCCCTTCATTTTTTTCTACAACGCCACTCATTAATTGCTCAAGAGCTTGAAAAGCTTCATCTGTACTTTTTAGCTTGTCGCTCATATCGAGCTCTTGCGCAGCCTTGGCAATTTCGCGCTCTAATGAATCTGGAAGCCTGTACAGGTGGTAGTTTTTACCGACACCAATATATTCATCATGCACCAGCAAGGCAGCTTCACAGACGCCGTGATACTGAGCTAAAAAACTTGTTCGCGGATAAGGGTGACTTAAAAAAATCTTACTCTGCGGACCTAAAAAATTACTTCCCCACCAGTCACACTGACTCTTTTCACCCAGGTATCCAATTAAGATACGAAGCTCAGCTGCCAGTACTGTTAATTTTCTTCTCATATTTTGATCACAACGCGTTTGAAAATAATAAAAGGGAGCTAATAAGGTCACAACCTGCAGCGAACTAAAGTCAAATCTCTATGCTTATTCAATACAGCAGTTGTGCTTAGCTAAAACATACAGCATACCAAATTAGCAAGATGCTTATATCTGAAAAGCATGGCGTGTCAGGTACAAATCAAAACAGAAAAATCAGGCAGCTTTAATAGATAGGTATAGAAAAGCATCCTAGCCTTGTAAGCATAGAATTGTTCTTAGCAAATGAGGTATATAGCGATTAAATCGACTACCGGCTTGCGGTGACTGACCACCCAGCTTTAAAGAACCTCGAACACAAGCTCAACGAGCTGAAAGCAATCTTAAAACCACCCAAAACCAATCAAGCACGAACCATATCAATCACAAAGAACTCAAATAAATCATTTATGATGCAAAACTGGTCACAGAAAGGGTCACAGCAAGAATATACGACGATTATTTTGAAATATGACAGGTTATTTGCTATCCAGAAACGAAAAAACCCGTTAAGTATCAACTACTTAACGGGTTTTCGTAATATGGCGCAGTGGACGGGACTCGAACCCGCGACCCCCGGCGTGACAGGCCGGTATTCTAACCAACTGAACTACCACTGCGCGGTACTTGAAAGACTTGGTGGGTGATGACGGGATCGAACCGCCGACCCTCTGCTTGTAAGGCAGATGCTCTCCCAGCTGAGCTAATCACCCTTATGTCTTCAAGTGGTGCGTATAATAGTCATCAAAAAGACTTTTGGCAAGCTCTTAATTGATTTATTTTCATAATCAATCCAATGACTTAGCAAATCATGCTGAAAAACCAAACTTTTCTACAACAGCGCAGATAGGGGCAGAATATTTTGCTAGGCTGAGCGACTTCCTCTGGCCCGTTACAATAATTTAAACGCCCTGTAGTTTATCGATTTTTTCTAAACAGCATGCCCTATGCAGACAAACACTGATATTATATACAGCTTATTAACTTAAACGTTTTTGCCAGTTTATTGTCAATCTCACTACTTGGCACAGCTTCAGGCTGGGCAAAATATTATTATTTCTTGGAGTTTTTATGTGGTTTCGTAACCTCTTAATGTACCGCCTAGCCGCAGACACCGCCTTAACGTCTGAGGCCCTAGAAACTGCACTAGCCACTAAGCCGGCGCTGCCGTGCGGCAGTCAAACACTCTCCACTTATGGCTTTGTCGCGCCTTTTGGCAATGACCAAGACTCGCCTCTCGTGTATGTCGGTCAGGGCTTCTTTTTGATTTGTGCGCGTACTGAAGAACGCTTACTGCCTGCCAGTGTCGTACGCGATGCAGTCAAAGAAAAAACCGATGAAATTGAAGCGGCAGAAAGCCGGAAAGTCTACAAAAAAGAGCGCGACCAAATCAAAGATGAAGTCACTATGGCGTTACTGCCCCGCGCCTTTATTCGCCGCTCAAAAACCTATGCCGCCATAGCACCAGCACAAGGTTTAATTCTAGTGGACACCTCCAGCGCTAAGCGAGCTGAGGAATTACTGTCTACATTACGTGAGGTGCTGGGCAGCCTACCAGTACGTCCAGTTGCGGTTAAAACCGCACCTACTGCGACTTTTACCGACTGGGTTAAGCAGCACCAAGCCAGTCATGGCTTAGCTCTCACCGATGAGTGTGAACTGCGTGACAGCGCTGAAGATGGCGGTATTATTCGAATTAAGCGTGAAGATTTAGCCAGCGAAGAAGTACAGAACCACCTCACCGCCGGTAAGCTCGTGACCCAGCTCACTTTAGCTTGGCAAGACAAACTCAGTTTTTTAATTGATGACAAACTCACCATTAAACGCCTCCGCTTTGAAGACTTACTGCTCGATCAAGCGGAAGAAGACGGTGGCGATGACGCAGCAAGCCAGTTTGATGCCAGCTTTATCTTAATGATGCTAACGTTTGTTGAGTTTATTCCGCAACTGCTCGAAGCCCTTGGCGGCGAAGAAATTCCACAAGGGATTTAATACAGCAGCCACACAGCATGCTGGGTACTCGCAACGCACAGCTTGCAAGCGCCATTAAATGCTCACTGAGTAATTCGATGCTGGCGCCATACTCACAGCCATGGATGGCTTAGCGCCAAACTGGAGCCAAACTAAGTTCGTCAGAGTAGATCAACCGCATCGAATCAGTACAGCTGCGGTTGTTATGCTTTAGCGTCAAAAAACCAAGCCTGCCGCTGCTCAGCAGTATGAAAACTCCAGGCTAAAAAACGGCTTTGCTTCTGCCCTTGCGCCATACTGCATACCTGTACATCAACCGCACCAACCTGCTGCAATGTACGCTGCAACAAACGTATATGCGCGGACTTCGACACTAAACTGGTAAACCATAACACCTGCTCGGCATAGTCTTTACTTTCCCGAATCATATTGCGCACAAAGGTCAATTCACCACCCTTACACCACAGCTCATTACTCTTGCCGCCAAAGTTTAAGGTGGGTAATTTGCGCTGTGGATCTTGCTTACCTAAATTACGCCATTTACGCGCACTGCCACTGCTGGCCTCGGCTGCGCTACTGTGAAAGGGTGGATTACATAGGGTGCAAACAACCCGTTCATCAGGCTGCAAAACACCCTTAAAGAAAGCAGACTTAGTCGCTTGCAAGCGCAACTCAACAACCTCTGCCAGAGCATTGGCCGATAAAGTTTCAGCGGCACAAGCCAATGCTTGCGGATCAATATCACTGGCAATAACGCGCCAGCCATAGTCATGGTGGGCTAATATCGGATAAATACAGCTCGCCCCAGTACCGATATCCAGCGCAGTAAAAGCAGCTCCGCGCGGCACTTCACCCTGGGCATCGGCGGCCAACAAGTCGGCTAAACCATGAATATAATCAGCACGGCCCGGTACCGGTGGACATAAATAGCCCTCAGGAATGCGCCACTGTTGAATGCCATACAGTTGGCGTAACAGCGCTGCATTAAAGACCCGAACAGCTTCAGGGTTAGCAAAATCAATGCTGTCTTTACCGTAAGGGTTGCGAATCATAAAGCTTTTTAAACGCGGTTCAACAGCTATCAGCGCAGCAAAATCATAACGCCCCTGATGACGATTGCGCGGATGCAACAAAGCACCCGTTGGCTGTTTGCTCATAGACTCAACCCTTACTGCTAGCGATAAAAACCGCAGTATAGCAGCAAGGTAAATACGCCCCACAGCGCCGCTGTGTAATTGCTACAGGACAAGCTCAAGGCCAACTCCGCATTCGCGCAAAATCACTAAGGGCACGGCCAGTCAGCAACATCAGAGCCAGCACGCCTGTTAGGGAGAATCGACTGAGCCTAAGCAAATCACTCACACTGTTGGGCGCACCAACAATGCCGAGCCCCAAGATAACCCCACGCCAAAGCCAGACAGCAAGGTATTGTTCCACTTGCCGTCAAAGCCGTAATGCTCCAGCAGCATAGGTATCGAAGAGGACACCGTATTGCCCGCACCAAACATATCCTTAATGACCTTACTGCCGTTATCGCCTAAACGTTTAGCAATGGCATCCACAATGGCTCCGCTGCCCTGATGCAAACAAAAGGCATCCACATCATCCAAGCTCATATCCAGCTCATCCAGAACATCCTGCATGTGCGGAATAATCTTCAAACTGGCAAAGTTAAACACTTGGCGACCGTTCATATGAAAACAGCCATCTTTCACTGCTAAGTATTCAGCGCCAGCCCCATCTCCGCCAAAGCGCGCAGGCCCTAACTCCCAAACGGGATCTGGCCCCAGCCATGTTGCTGTTGCCGCATCACCAAACAACAAGGTAGTCATGCGATCGGCCCGGTCCATGATTTTCGAATAAGGATCGGCAGTCACTAAGATGGCATTTTTTAAACCTGCAGCTTGCATAAAGCCTTTCAGCACATACAAGCCATAGACATAGCCAGAGCAACCAAGCGACACATCAAAACAGGCGGCCTGGGTAGGTAACCCTAACTTATGCTGGGCAATGGCCGAGGTATGCGGCAGCCCCTCAGCATCACCGTTTTGTGTCACCACCACCAAGGCTTGTACATCTTCAAGCTTGAGTTGTGGATTTTTTGCCAACAAGTTTTGGACAGCGCGGACACAGAGGTCCGATGTTTCTTCATGATCTGCTTTCACAGACAAAGTTGTTGTGCCCAACTTATTGTGTACAAACTCTTCATCACGGCCAAAGCTTTGCGCTTGCGCGATGTTATCAATGCGCCCCTCAGGGATATAACTTGCAATACTGCGTATGCCAATCATCGTGCTTCTTCCACGTTAAAAGTCGCCTTAGATGACCGCTAGCCCAGCACTCGACCATTGAGTCACCGGTAGATAAAAAAATACGCGCATTGCTGCACGTTATCGACTGTCGGCCAAACTTTAAAAACCTGTCCAGCTATGACGCAACACAATAGCCTGACGGCACATTGTCCGCTATACGCCAAAGGGCGTAAGACAGATTTACACAGTAAATGGCCAGCCACACCCGAGCCAGCAGTCTGTATTCTTAACTATAAGCGCGTATATTTTATGCTCTACTATTTTATTTGGCGGCTTGAGCTATGACAGTTTTAACCCACAATCTAGCACTACCGGGTCATTATCAAAGAGCTGAGTTGCTCGCTTTTCATCAGCGTGATGCGCAGCAATTTGCCGAGCAGGTCAACGAGACGACACTGGCCAAAGGCATCTTCTGGGACAACACTCCAGCCCGCCTCAGGATAGATTTCCAGCATGACCAAGCACAAGCGCAGCTGCAAATTGATAGCCTGCAGACCGTCACCAGTGAGCAATTACAGGATTGGCGACTGTGGCTGGAGTATTTTTTAGGCTTACAACAGCCCATCACTGAGTTTCTGCAAGCGCACCAAACACACCCAGAGCTTGGTCCGCTCTTAAGTCGCCAAGCGGGATTGCGTGTGGCCCAAACCAGCAGTCCATTCGAAGCCGTTAGTTGGGCCATTATTGGTCAACAAATTAGTGTCGCCGCTGCATTAAATATCCGCAGGCGTTTTATTGAGCTAGCCGGTGCGCAACACTCATCAGGCATATGGTGCTACCCCAATGCCCAGCGTGTTGCCCAACTGTCCATTGAGCAGTTACGCAGCGCTGGTCTATCCCAGAATAAAGCCCGGGCGATTGCCCAGATTAGCCAACAACTGGCCAGTGGACAGATGCGCTGGCCACAACAGATCACCGACGATAACCTTGGGCAATTGCGTACTGCTCTTTTAGCGATCCCAGGTATTGGCCCCTGGACAGTGAATTACACGCTGATGCGCGGCTTTGCTTGGTTGGATGGCTCTTTGCACGGTGACGCTGCTGTACGCCGTTATTTACAAGAGTTGCTACAAGCAGAGCAACTCACCGCACAGCAGACCGAACAGTGGCTCGCGCAGTTTTCACCTTGGCGAGCTTTAGTTGCTGCGCACCTCTGGCAGTCACAGGGTTTTAGCGGCTAAACCGCTTCCACATTTTCCAGCGCTGACTATGGCATAATGGCTTTCTTTTTTTACCTATTACAGCCATGACTCACGTTCCTGATCGTCTATTTACCACACCACTGGCACAAGTCCCTGACTTCACCTTTAATGAAGATGTGGTGCGCGTGTTCCCCGATATGATTAAGCGCTCGGTGCCCGGTTACCCCACCATTGTGGAAAATACCGGCGTCCTCGCCGCGCAGTTCGCGCAAGCAAACAGCACTTTGTATGATTTAGGCTGCTCACTGGGCGCCGTTACCCAGGCTATGCGCCGTCATGTCAGCCACAGTGGCTGTAAAGTGATCGCTGTGGATAATTCTGCGGCCATGGTTGAGCGCTGCCGCGAACACCTCAATGCGCAAGATGCGATGTTTCAAGAGCTGCTACCAGTTACAGTGCTTGAAGCAGATATCCTTAACTTAACGCTCGAACCCACCTCGTTGGTGGCGCTTAATTTTACTTTGCAATTTATTGCTCCCGAACAGCGCCTCGAACTGTTACAAAAAATTCGCCAGGCGCTGCTGCCCGAAGGCGCTTTGGTGCTTTCAGAGAAGCTACGTTTTAATGATGCCGCTGAACATGACCTGCTCAATGAGTTGCACTTAGCCTTTAAGCGCGCCAACGGTTATAGCGAGCTGGAAATTGCCCAGAAACGCCGCGCCATTGAAAAAGTCATGTTACCCGACAGCCTAGAAGAGCACCGTGAACGCTTATACAGCGCCGGTTTCAGTCAAGTGGTTGTATGGTTCCAATGTTTTAATTTTGCCTCGTTGATTGCCAGACCATGATTGATTTTACGCCGTTAGTTCACCAACTTGCCCGCAGCCCTTTAAAAGAGTGGTCACGCGGTATCCAGCAACAGTTTGATGAGTTATATGCCATTAGCCATGGCGATCTACCGCGCTGGATGGCGGCAGTTGATGCTCTACCAGCGCTGGTACCAACCACCACTGAGCTGAACGCTAAGTTCCAGTTGGATGGTCCTTGCAACGATGCTCAGCGCGAGCAGCTACGCAGCGCCTTGCAGGGTTTAATTCCTTGGCGCAAAGGCCCTTTCCAGCTATTTGATGTGCATGTCGATACCGAATGGCGTTCGGATTGGAAGTGGGATCGGGTCAGTCCACATTTAGATTTAACTGATAAGCGTATTTTAGATGTGGGTTGCGGCAACGGTTATTACATGTGGCGCATGCTCGGAGCCGGCGCTAAAACCGTAGTGGGGGTTGATCCCAACTGGTTGTTCTTCTGTCAGTTTCAGGCAATGCGACGTTTTTTCGATGCACCACCTGTCTGGCATCTGCCTTTCACCCTAGAAGACTTGCCGGCCAAACTGGAAGGTTTTGACACTGTCTTTTCTATGGGTGTGCTGTATCACCGCAAGTCGCCAATTGATCATCTTTTAGCTCTGAAGGATTGCTTAGTCAGTGGCGGTGAGCTGGTACTGGAAACACTGGTGATTGAGGGTGACTGCAATCAGGTCTTAGTGCCCGAAGACCGTTATGCGAAAATGCGTAATGTCTGGTTTTTACCTTCAGTGGCCGCCTTAGAGTTATGGCTGCGCCGTGCCGGTTTTAAAGATGTGCGTTGTGTGGATGTTAGCCATACGTCAACCGACGAGCAACGCTCAACTGAGTGGATGAAGTATCAGTCTTTAGCTGATTTTTTAGATCCAGACAATCCGCAGCAAACGGTTGAAGGTTTACCGGCACCGATGCGGGCGGTGATCGTCGCGCGCAAGCCTTAAGCGCTTACCACTGCTGTATGTCTGACTTTTTAATACTCCACAACTCAAGGCCTGCGCCTGACGTACCTCATTGCTACTGCTATTCCCTCAACGGGTCATCCTGACCCAATTCGGGCGCTTCGCCATCCCTGGCTTCGCGCACCGCAGCAGCAATGAGGTACGTCTTGACCAGATGTATGCTCGGCAACTCAACAGAATGCATCATATGAACCAGCTAGATTTGGAGAAAGCCAGTTACCTAGATGGCTGAGATGAATTACGTTACGAACCTGCAAACAATACAAAAGGTCAATGAGTACTTCGGGGTTGGTATGACAAGCGAAGCCATGGATGGCGTAGCGCCGGAGTTAAACCCCGGATGGGTTCATCAATGGATAAACACCAGCCCCGAAGTGCGGCATGCGCAATATTTAACGGACAACAATGAGCAGACCTAACCACCTGCGAGAAGCTAAGCGCCACTCGCAGTACAAGCTAACCCGCCACCCGCGCCAGCGGAAATAAGCGTTTAAAGTTCTCAGTGGTCTGCGCAGCAAACTCTGCATAGTCAACACCACGCAACTCAGCGACAAACTTCGCTACATCCACCACATACTCAGGAAAGTTTGGCCGTCCGCGATGTGGGATCGGTGCTAAATAGGGTGAATCTGTTTCAACTAGAATACGGTCACTCGGTACTTGTAAGGCCACTTCACGCAGCGCATCGGCATTACGGAACGTCACAATTCCAGAAAAAGAAATGTAATAGCCTAAATCTAGTGCAGCTTTCGCCATTGGCCAGTCTTCAGTAAAGCAATGCATCACCCCAGCTTGAGGTAATGCCGCTTCACGCAACACATCCAAGGTGTCTTGCTTCGCTTCACGGGTATGCACAATCACCGGTTTGCCACACTCGCGAGCGGCATCTAAATGCAGACGAAACGAATCCTGCTGCATTTGCGCAGTTTCCGACTGATAGTGATAATCCAAGCCCGTCTCACCCACTGCCACCACACCTGGATGGTCTAACTCATCCAGCAACCATTGCATAGTCGGCTCACTGCCACGGCTTAAATCCAGCGGATGCACACCCACTGAGCAATCCACATCGGCATAACGCTGAGTAAAAGCACGCATCACAGGTGCATTCTCAACACTGATACCAATGCATAAAAAATGCCCTACGCCGCGCTCACGAGCAGCTTGCAAAGCACTATCTAAGCAACCGTTATAAGCAGTTAAATCAAGACGATCAAGGTGACAATGTGAATCAATAAGCATGGGTACAGCCGTAATTAATAAATAAAGTAAATTAACCCACTACATCGTGTGAGTAGGACGATCCGACTTTAACGCACCGGCCAAATATGTTTCAATTTTATTGCGCGCATTGATGTCGCCATCATTAAATTGCACGCCAATTCCTGCAGCACGATTACCTTGCGCGCCACGTGGGGTAATCCATACCACTTTACCCGCGACAGGAATTTTTTCAGGCTCCTCCATTAAATTGAGCAGCATAAAAACCTCATCGCCCAACTTATAATCCTTATTAGTTGGAATAAACAAACCGCCATTTTTAATAAACGACATATACGCCGCATATAACACGGACTTATCTTTAATGGTCAGCGATAAAATACCATTTCGCGGGCCGATATTAGGGGGCAAACTCATAGCACCTTCCTTGCAAGTCAATGACCGTGTGATTCTAGCGCCTGAGCACCAGCATAAGCCAGTGCACCGTTCTTATTATACGCAGAGATATGCATGCTTAGCGCGGTAGTAGCATTTGCCAGCGTACCAGCAAACCTTCCAGCAAGAGATCTGCTCGCAACGGCACACGACGCAAAACCTTCTGCCGATGCTCAAGCAACCAATCTTGGGTTTCTAACAATGCCGTTAACGGCGCTCGAGGTGCCACATGCTTGAGCACAACACTCATATCAGGCAAACCAAGCTCAGTGTCATCCTCAGTGATTTTATAACGCAGCAGCAGTTGCGCCCACTGGCAAAACCAGTCAAAGATAAGCTCCTGCGGCATTTTTGCCCAAGCTACAGCTAAATCACTGGGACTGCTTTGTTGCTTAAAAAGTTGCTTAACCCCGCTCACCACTTGTTCACGGATGGCTAATACATCACTGCCAAACAACTTTTGTGCGTTTAGCGGCGAGCCTGAAGCCAAAGCCAATAAAGTTTGGCACTGCTCAGCGCTTAATTCACTTTGCTGTTGCTGCAGCCACTCGATACTCTCTTGCGCATTAGGCAACGGACACACTTGCAGCACGCAGCGGCTTTTAATAGTGGGCAGTAAAAAACTAAACTGATGACTGATCAGCAAAAATATCGTTGAGCCTGTGGGTTCTTCAAGGCTTTTCAATAGCGCGTTAGCTGAGCCGGTCGTCATGGCTTCTGCCGGCTCAACAATAATCACTTTGCGGCCGCCCTGCTGTGAAGTTTGTAAAATACGCCCCACCAAGTCACGCACACTAGCAATTAAAATCCCTTTACCTTCCTCTTCCGGCTCCAGCCTAAGCAAATCGGGATGGGTATCTGCCGCATACAGCTTACAAGCAGCGCACTGCCCACAAGGCTGTTGCGCAACGGGAGATCGACACAATAAAAATGCTGCAAAATGCTCAGCTAGAGCCCGCTTACCACTGCCCTTTGGACCGTGCAGTAAATACGCATGTGCTTGCTGGCTACGTCCTGCCAGTGACTGCCAAAGAGACGTCTGCCATGGGTACAGATTATTGTGCACGGGCACGTTCCACAATTTCTTGTAGGTGAACAGCCAAGCTTTTCTGTACCTCAGGCAAGGCTTGCTGGGCATTGACTAGACGAAAGCGCTCAGGATCATCTGCAGCCCGCTGTAAGTAAGCCTGACGCACCGCTTCAAAAAAATCATGCTGTTCTTGCTCAAAGCGATCCAACTTGCCCCGCGCTACTGCACGGGCCATGCCGTCAGCGACGGGCAGATCAAATAGCAAAGTCATATCGGGGCGTAAATCACCTTGAACAAACTGCTCCAACAAAGCAATTCTTGAGCAATCTAGGCCGCGCCCACCACCTTGATAGGCGTAGGTGGCATCGGTAAAACGATCACAAATAACAATTTTCCCTGCAGCTAAAGCAGGCTCAATCACTTGCGCCAAGTGCTGTGCACGCGCAGCAAACATCAACAGTAGCTCGGTATCAACAGCCATCGGCTCAGTATGGGGTGCAAGCAAAATATCGCGTATTTGTTCAGCAAGGGCTGTACCACCTGGCTCACGAGTTAACGCGACACTAAAGCCTTGCGCCTGTAGTTGCTCAGCCAAGTACGCTCGGTTCGTCGTTTTACCGGCCCCTTCAGGACCTTCTAAGGTAATAAATAATCCACGCATACTACGTCCTTATTCAGCGACCGCAGGAGCTGGGCTAGAGCGATAGTCAGCACGGCGCTTAATCTGATATTCACGCACTGCTTTATTGTGCTCAGCCAGCGTATTGGAAAAAACATGACTGCCGTCACCGCGAGCCACAAAGTATAAACTTTTACCGGCTTTGGGGTGCAATGCAGCATAAATGGCTTCACGCCCCACCATCGCAATGGGGGTTGGCGGTAAGCCAGCAATCACATAAGTATTGTAAGGAGTGGGCCGGCGCAAATCAGCGCGCGTAATTTTCCCTGTGTAATTATCACCCATGCCATAGATTACCGTAGGGTCAGTTTGCAGCAACATGCCAATCTTTAAACGCCGGTTAAACACCCCGGAAATTTCTTCACGCTCATGCGCCACACCGGTCTCTTTCTCAATAATGGAAGCCATAATCAAGGCTTCATCAGGATTTTTATAGGGTAAGTCATCCGCCCGCTCGGCCCACTCCTCTGCCAGCACTTGCTGTAAGCGCTGATTCGCTTGGCGCAAAATATCCAAATCACTTTGACCACGGACAAAATTGTAGGTATCTGGAAAAAAACGCCCCTCAGGGTGCACATTAGCTTGGCCCAGCTCACGCATAATATCGCTATTGCTGGCTTCGCCAAGGGTTTGCTTAAGCTTCTCTTGCCGCGCCAGAGCCGCACGGACCTGTTGGAAATTCCAGCCCTCAACCAAAGTCACACGGTGCTGCAAAATATCGCCGGTACGCCATTTTTCTAACAATTGCGCCACAGTCATGCCCGGCTCCAGCTGATACTCACCGGTGTGCAATGGTTGCACATAACCCTGCAAGCGCCAGGTCAGTCGCAACCAAAAAGCACCTCGTAGTGCGCCCTGCTGTTCAAGCTGTAACAACAATCCGTTCGGGGTGCTGCCCGCAGGTACATTGAGCACCTGCTCAGCCTCAACGTGCAAACTTTGCTCAAGCACCTCACGCTGCATCCAAAATACCAAGGCCACAGCTATAGCCAAAAATAAACAGCCACTGACCAGAGCAATTAATAACTTACGCAGCATGGCTATTCATCCACTAAATCAATAATAAGTTGTTGCAGTTTACGGGTGATTGGCCCCACCGACCAACTCTGCTCTGCATACCCTCGCACTGGCCAGATACCGTACAAGCTATTACAGGTAAAGACCTCATCTGCCTGCTGTAATTGCGTCAAACTGATCTCCTTCACAGCAACACTGATACCGGCAGCCTTAGCTCGCTGCAGCAATTCGGCACGCATCACACCAGCAACCCCAGCGTTGTGCAAAGCAGGCGTCAACAATTGCTGCTCGCGGACTATAAAAACATTACTAAACACACAGTCCAGCACATGCCCTTGTTGATCGAGCAACAAACCTTCAGCATAAGCAGGATCTGACCACTCAGCCCGAGCCAAAACTTGCTCTAAACGATTGAGGTGCTTTAAGCCGGCCAACCTAGGTTGGGCGCTGAGACGTAACTGACAGGGGAATAATTGAATGCCGTGTTGCCGATGGGCGATAGGCCATTGCGGAGTGGGTGTAGCTTGTAAAACCCGCTGTGGCTCGCAGAACTCAGGAATTGTATAGCCGCGCTGCCCTGCACCGCGGGTCAAGATCAGCTTGCAAACGCCATCGCCCACTTGTTGCAGATACAGCAGTAACTCTTGACGTAACAGCGCCATGTCACAGGGTATAGCTAAACGCTGGCAGCCTTCTTGCAGCCTAGCTAAATGCCGCTCCAGCAACGCTGCACGGCCAGCGCGTACTTTAATGGTTTCAAACAGGCCGTCGCCATAAGCGAGGCCACGATCAGCCACATTGATAGCGCTGGCGGGCTGACCGTTAATCCAAGCTCGCACCTCTAGCTGTACCTGCGCAGTAGCAGTGAACCATTAGTGCCACCAAAACCAAAGGAGTTGGAGAGTATCGCATCAATTTTCATCGGTTGCGCTTGATGTGGAACAAAGTTTAGATCACACCCCGCACCCGGTGTGTCCAGGTTAATGGTTGGTGGTGCGACTTGGTCACGTATTGCCAGGATACTGAAAATAGCTTCAACCGCACCTGCCGCGCCCAGTAAATGGCCAGTCATGGACTTGGTTGAACTCACTGCCAGTGTCTGCGCATGTTCTTTAAATACGGTCTTAATCGCATTAACTTCAGCCAAGTCTCCGGCTGGGGTCGAAGTGCCGTGCGCGTTTACATATTGCACCTGATCTGGGCGCATACCTGCATCACGCAACGCGCTGACCATACAACGTGCTGCACCGTCACCCTGCTCAGGTGGTGAAGTCATATGATAAGCATCAGAGCCCATGCCAAAACCAGCAATTTCAGCATAGATGGTCGCCCCGCGGGCTTTTGCATGTTCGAGTTCTTCTAGAATCAGAGCACCAGCACCGTCGGATAAAACGAAACCATCACGGTCAGCATCCCAAGGCCGGCTGGCACCTTGCGGATCATCATTGCGCGTTGATAATGCCCGTGACGCAGCAAAACCACCGAGACCTAAGCCGCAAGCCGCCATTTCAGCGCCACCAGCCAGCATCACATCAGCTTCGCCATAGACAATATTGCGCGCCGCCATACCAATGCTATGCGTACCCGTGGTGCAGGCGGTCGCAATCGCGTAGTTCGGACCTTGCAAGCCCAACTGAATCGATAAAATACCGGAAATCATATTAATGATTGAGCCCGGCACAAAAAATGGTGAAATGCGGCGTGGCCCCTGCTCAATAAGGGTTTTGCTGGTGCTTTCAATATTGGTTAAACCACCAATGCCTGAGCCCATGACCACACCAATACGCTCGCGGTTGGCATCAGTCACTTCAAGCCCAGAGTCTTGAATAGCCTGTAAGCCAGCCGCTAAACCATACTGAATAAATAAGTCCAAACGTCGTGCATCTTTGGCAGGCATGTATTGCTCAATATCAAAGCCTTTCACAGACCCACCAAAACGCGTAGCAAAAGCTTCGACATCAAAGTGCTCAATTGAGCTAATACCGCTTTTACCAGCTAGGATGCCTGACCAGCTTTGTGCGACATCAATACCGAGCGGGGACAGCATGCCTATCCCGGTAACTACGACACGTCTACGCGACATGGCGACAACCTCTTGTTAGTGCAAAATATGCGATACAAAAAAAAGCCGCACACTCGTAACAAGTCGCGCGGCTTTCACTGTTGCAAAGAAACCGTTTACATTACTGCGCGTGGGCGTTGATGTAATCGATAGCTTCTTGAACTGTGGTGATTTTCTCAGCTTTTTCATCTGGAATTTCAGTTTCGAACTCTTCTTCAAGAGCCATTACCAACTCAACTGTATCCAATGAATCCGCGCCTAAATCATCAACAAAAGATGCGCTGTTAGTCACGTCTTCTGCTTTGGCACCTAATTGCTCAATAACGATTTTTTTAACGCGTTCTTCAATAGTGCTCATACCGTGTATCACTCCTAAATGGAAATCTGGGCAACCCGGGCTGCCGCTTTATATAAAAGGGTTTGCGCATTTTAAGCAAACTGCTTGCCCTTTGCGAACCACTTATTTGATCTGTTTGTGCTTTGTTCTAGACGCTACACAAGCAGTTCCAATCCTACAAACTGTAATTATGACTCAAAACACTGCGCTTCGGTCACATTAACAGTCATTTTAACTCATATACATGCCGCCGTTCACTGGAATCGTCGTTCCGGTGACATAAGACGCTTGCTCTGAGGCAAGAAAAGTCACTACGTTAGCGATTTCCTCTGCCTGACCCAAGCGCCCTAGGGGTATCTGGGTTAGTAATGCTTCGCGCTGCGCTTCAGGCAGTTCACGGGTCATATCTGTATCAATAAAGCCCGGAGCGACTGCGTTAACAGTAATTGAACGCGAGCCCACTTCACGGGCTAAAGCACGACCAAAGCCTTCCAACCCAGCTTTCGCTGCAGCATAGTTTACTTGACCTGCATTACCCATTGCACCCACTACAGAGCCGATACTGATGATACGACCCCAGCGTGCTTTAGTCATGCCGCGTAAAACTGCTTTCGACATGCGGTACAGGCTGTTCAAGTTGGTATCAATCACATCGAACCATTCGTCGTCTTTCATCCGCAGCATCAGGTTATCACGGGTGATCCCAGCGTTATTGACTAGAATCAGTGGCGCGCCAAACTCACTCTGGATGCGCTCAAGCGTCGCAGTCACCGACTCTGCATCACAGACGTTAAGTAACATGCCGGTGCCTTGAATGCCTTTTTCTTGCAGTGTTTGGCTGATCCTTTGCGCGCCTTGTTCTGAGGTGGCAGTACCAATCACAACGGCACCTTGGGCACCTAACTGCAGGGCAATAGCTTGACCAATACCACGACTGGCACCAGTCACCAAGGCCACTTTTCCTTCTAAACTCATCTTAATCTCCATCTCAGAGCTGCGCAGCTACAGCTGCTGCAAACGCGTCTGGACTATCCAAGTTGTAGGTATTAACACCTTTAATGCAACGCTTGTTTAGGCCAGATAAAACCTTACCTGGGCCACACTCGACTACATCAGTGACACCCTGCGCCGCCAAGCACACCATAGATTCAACCCAGCGTACTGGACTATAGAGCTGCGCTAAGAGGTTTTGTTCTAAAATAGCTAAATCTGTGACCACTTCAGCGCTAACGTTTTGCACTAAAGCAATTTTGGGTTGCTGCCACTTAATTGCCGCTAACGATTGCGCAAATTGCTCAGCAGCAGGCTGCATCAAAGCACAGTGGGACGGCACACTTACGGGTAACGGCATAGCTCGTCTGGCTCCACGCTCTTTACACGCAGCAATAGCTCGCTCAACTGCGCCAGCAGCACCGGCAATAACCACTTGGCCGGGTGCGTTAAAGTTAACAGCACTGACCACCTCACCCTCAGCAGCTTGCGCGCAGGCTGCCTGCACATCTGCGTCATCTAAACCAAGGATAGCGGCCATGCCACCCGTACCCGCAGGCACTGCCTCTTGCATTAATTGACCACGTCGCTCAACCAATTGCACGGCATCTGCCAGCGATAAGCTTTCAGCAGCTACTAATGCAGAGTACTCACCTAAACTATGGCCAGCAACATAGGCAGGCTTTGCTGCAGATTTTGCTAACCACAAACGCCACAACGCAATAGAGGCGGTTAAAATAGCCGGCTGGGTTTTATCGGTCTGATTTAATACTTCAGCTGGGCCTTGCTGACTTAATGCCCAGAGGTCATAACCTAAAGCAGCAGATGCTTCAGCAAAGGTATCAAGCACGATGGACTCTGCAGCGCCGATATCGGCCAACATGCCAACAGCCTGAGAACCTTGTCCGGGGAATACAAACGCAAGTGAAGCCTTCATAAAATATTTACCTGTCATTCAACAAAGGAAGTTTGCCACGCCTAGGGCGCTAATAACAAACCGACCATTGGATGATAAGCCTTATCCATCCGTCACACTTTAAGCTGTACTTACAGCTCTGAACTGCTACTAAACGCTTGTAAATTTGCTTGCAAACGCTGGGTTAGCTTTTCTTCGATGGCTACGCAAGCAACACTGATTGCTGCTTGAAAGGCTGCCTCTGAGGCATTGCCATGACTTTTCACCACCACACCATCCACCCCCAACAGACACGCACCATTGTAGCGCTCTGGAGCCAGCTCTGAGCGCAGCACTTTCAACAACGGCCGCGCCAACCAAGCCAGCATCCAAGCACGCAAACCTCGTCCGAGACGTTGTTTGACTCGCGCGGTAATCATTTGCGCTAAGCCCTCACTGGATTTCAGCAGCACGTTACCCACAAAGCCATCACACACCACCACATCAGCGTCACCGCGAAACACGCCATCACCTTCAATATAACCGGTGTAATTTATCTGCGGCAGCGCCTGCAACTCTGCAGCGGCTAATTTAACTTGCTGACTGCCTTTCGTCGCCTCACTGCCCACATTGAGCAATGCCACACGTGGGCGCGTGATCCCTTGCGCTTGCACCGCTGCCGAGCCCATCAATGCAAACTGCACCAACTGTTGCGCATTCACATCGACGTTCGCACCCAGATCAAGCAAGTGCGTTTCACCATTTAAAGCAGGCAGAGCAGTCATGATTGCTGGCCGCTCAATGCCTGGTAGCAGCTTTAAAATATGTTTTGCTAGTGCCATTAAAGCACCGGTATTACCAGCGCTGACGCACGCTTGTACCTGCTGATCACGCAGCAACTGCAAAGCAATACGCATCGAGGAGTCGGGTTTGTGACGCAAGGCATGGGCTGGCAAATCAGCCATAGAAACGCTTTCGCTGGCATGCTGAATAGTCAGCCGCGTACGATCCACTTGGGGATATTGAGACAGAACAGCCTCAATACTTGCAGTATCACCCACCAATACTAAATGCAGCTGAGGGTGCTCTGCTAAACTTTTCACACAGGCAGAAACAACAAGACGGGGACCAAAGTCCCCGCCCATTGCATCAACTGCTATCGCTGAACCTGTCAAGGTTTACTCAGCAGAATCCTTCGCAATCACTTGACGTCCACGGTACATACCGTCTGCAGATACGTGGTGGCGTAAACGTACATCACCGGTGCTCTGCTCTACGGTTAACGCGCTTGCGGTAAGTGCGTCGTGCGAACGGCGCATACCACGCGCTGATCGGGATTTTTTGCTCTTCTGAACAGCCATAATTATTAACTCCTAATCGTTTGGGTCACGCTTTAACTGCGCCAATACACTGAATGGGTTGGACCTTTTAACCGCATTCTTGCTCGTCTCGGACTCTAGGAGTCCAGCCGGTTGCTGGCATTCTTCAGGTGGGTGCATGGGGACAATGGGTAGAGCGAGCAATAACTCATCTTCAACCAGTGCCAATAAATCTAAAGGCTCATCACCTACTTCAAGCACGTCATACCCTTTCGGTAAGTGTAACGCATCTGTACCCGGTTGCACGATGGCATATAGGTACTCACCACTTATAGGTATCACTGCCTCATCCAAGCAACGCTGGCAGATCATCCTAACCTCCGACTCAAGCTTGAGCTGCATTACTGCTACTCTCTGCTCATCGCGGCTAAACTCAAACTCAACCTGAACAGTTCCGGCAGTGTTTGTCAGCAAATCGCAGACCCTAGAAAAATCGCACAGCGGTAGCTCACCAGCTAAGGAGATACTACGATCTGCAAGTTTTCGCGGATCAACGTGAGGAGGAATCGGTCCATATATCATAGGCGCGGTATTCTATGGATAGACTGAGCATCTGTCAAAGGATATCGCTTTTTGGATACGGTAATGCTTGTCTAGCCTAAGAAAAGCAGCGAACATTGCCCCACACAATCCAGCAAAACAAATATTGTTTCTACGCTGGGCTATTATATGCCAAACTCAATCTATAGAAATTATTATATTAGGTCCTATGTCCACTCTGTTTTTTAGTCTTTTTGCGGCAATTTTTTACGGCGCCACTTCTGTCTATATGCTGAGCTGTCTCTGGCGACGGGCACCCATTAACAAAGCACTGGTGACTGGCCTCACTATCTTAGGGTTTAGCGCACACGGTATGAGCTTATACAGCCTGCTTCTATATGAGCACGGTTTACTGCTCAGCTTCTTTAATGCCGCCAGCCTAATTGCCTTTTCAGTTATTGGTTTAGTACTGCTGTGTCTCACTCGCATGTCAGTGCACATACTGTTGCTACCCTTGCTAATCCTTGGCGCTGCCTCGGTGCTCTGCGCGCAGTTTTTACCGCAAGGTAACCCACAGGCGATTAACGAAGCACCAGGTATTCTGGCTCATATTTTATTTTCTATTTTAGCCTACGGCATGATCACCATTGCAGTAGTGCAGTCTGTCATTTTATTAGTGCAAGATCAGCAGTTACGCAAGCGCCCAGTATCCACTTTGATCAAGCATTTCCCGCCGCTACAAACCATGGAAAGTTTATTATTTGGTTTTTTATGGGCAGGCTGGCTACTGCTGTCGCTCTCACTGATAACCGGCTGGCTATTTCTTGACAACTTATTTGCTCAACACTTAGTCCACAAAACTTTATTGTCCTGCATCGCCTGGTCAGTCTTTGCTGTCCTTTTATGGGGTCGTCATCAGCTTGGCTGGCGTGGCCACAAAGCTATTCGCTGGACCATCGCCGGATTCTTTTTATTAATGCTGGCCTACTTCGGCAGCAAACTAGTCCGTGAATTTATCTTAGTTATTTGAGGCTCCTTGCTTGTGGACGATATGCACCTGAGCTACTTACTTGGCTTGCTGATTTTTTTAATTATTTGTTCTGCATTTTTCTCTAGCGCAGAAACCGGGTTACTCAGCTTAAACCGCTACAGGCTACGCCACCTCAGTCGCGAAGGTAACCGCAGCGCACAACGTGCTCAACGCCTGTTAAACACCCCAGATCGCTTGCTAGGCACCATTTTGGTGGGCAACAACGTGGTGAATATTCTCGCCGCTTCGATTGCCACAGTGATTGCCGTTGATCTCTGGGGCGATGCCGGCGTGGTTATTGCCACCACAGCATTGACTATCGTCATTCTTATTTTTGGTGAAATCACCCCAAAAACTCTAGCGGCACTACGCCCAGAGCTAATTGCCTTCCCTGCCAGCCGGGTCATTTTATTATTAATGGCACCTTTGCGCCCGGTAGTCTGGCTCACAGGCACCATCAGTAACGGCTTGCTGCGCTTGTTTGGCGTGGATACCCGTCACCACTCCTCCGATAGCCTCTCCACCGAGGAACTGCGCAGCGTTGTGCGTGAAGCAGGTCAAGAACTACCGGGCAATCGTCAAGATATGCTGCTCGGCATTCTTGACTTAGAAAACGTCACTGTTAACGACATTATGATCCCGCGCAATGAAGTCTTTGGTATCGACCTCAATAGCAACCTAGATCAAATCATTTGGCAATTGCGCACCACTACACACACTCGCTTGCCGCTGTACCGTGAAAATATCAACCAAATCATGGGGGTTATTCATATGCGCCAAATTGCGCGCTTACTGACCCTAAACAAACTCACCCATGATGACTTGCAAGAAGCCTGCAGCGATCCCTATTTCGTCCCAGAAAGCACACCGCTCTCCACCCAGCTGCTCAACTTTCAAAAGCACAAACGGCGCATTGGCATTGTGGTCGATGAGTACGGCGATGTTGAAGGCATTGTTACCCTAGAGGATATCCTGGAAGAGATTGTTGGCGAATTCAGCGACCATGATCGCCGCGCCACCCCAGAAATACGCCAGCTCAATGACGGCAGCTACACCATTGACGGCGCAGCTTATATCCGTGACATCAATAAAGCTTTGGAGTGGGAGCTACCGAGCGATGGCCCGAAAACTCTAAACGGTTTAATTACCGAAATTCTAGAGTTTATTCCTGAGGGCGGAGTGTGCATTCAAGTTGGTCCGTATTATTTAGAGACGCTTGAAATCAAAGATAACCGCATCAGTCGCGCGCGCCTATGGGCTGGCGACTGAGCTGGTTAATTGCTCCGGTTGTGCGCTTTACAGCTCAACACGAATTTTACTAATCACTTGCAGCGCTTTCACTCGCGCTTCTTCTATGCTGACAGCTTGTGCCAACGCCACGCCCATGCGGCGTTCACCGTCAACTGCCGGCTTACCAAATAAGCGCAGCGCGGTATCAGGTTCTTGCAGCGCTTGCTCAAGCCCAGCAAAGGCTGTTTGCGTCGAGCGCCCCTGCACCAACAACACCGCTGACGCAGTTGCGCCCAGCTGCTTAATGGCTGGAATAGGTAAACCTAAAATCGCCCGCGCATGTAAAGCAAACTCTGATAAGTCTTGCGACATTAAAGTTACCAATCCAGTGTCATGGGGACGCGGGGACACCTCACTAAACCAAACTTGATCACCTTTTACGAACAGCTCAACGCCAAACACTCCGCGACCACCTAGCGCGTCGGTTACTCGCTGTGCAACGCGCTGTGCCGCAGCTAAGGCGGTTGGTGTCATTGCTTGCGGCTGCCATGATTCAACATAGTCTCCGGCTTCCTGCAGATGACCAATCGGCTCACAAAAGCTCGTACCGTTATTGTGGCGCACGGTCAGCAAGGTGATTTCGTAGTCAAAATCAATAAAGCCCTCCACGATCACCCGCCCAGCACCTGTACGCCCGCCTTCCTGAGCAGTTTGCCAAGCGCTACTGAGATCTGCCTCACTGCGCAATACGCTCTGCCCCTTGCCTGATGAACTCATCAAGGGCTTGACTACGCAGGGATAGCCCACCTGCTCAACACCAGCGCAATACTCAGCATAGTCATCGGCAAAACAGTAAGGCGAAGTGGGCAACTCAAGCTCTTCAGCAGCCAAACGGCGAATACCCTCACGATCCATCGTCAACTGCGTGGCCCGCGCGGTTGGAATAACGGTAAAACCTTCAGCCTCTAGAGCAACTAGGGTCGCCGTGGCAATGGCCTCAATCTCAGGAACAATATAATGCGGCTGTTCCTGCTCAATCACCGCACGCAAAGCAGCATCATCGAGCATATTAATGACATGACTGCGATGAGCAACCTGCATAGCCGGCGCATTGGCATAACGGTCCACGGCGATCACTTCAACACCGAAACGCTGCAGCTCAAGGGCAACCTCTTTACCCAGCTCACCTGCGCCACACAGCAAAACGCGTACCGCACTCGTTGACAAAGGTGTTCCTATACGGGGCATTGCATATCCTCACTCATTAACTCAGCAAACCTTGCTGCCGGGCACGCTGCGCGACTTGCTCAAGCACTTCGCGCCGCTGTTGATTATCCATGGTACCCCAACGGCTGATTTCATCACCGCTGCGCTGGCAGCCCATACAAATATCGTTAATATCCAGCGCACAGACACTGATGCACGGTGACTTAATTGGTTTTTCGCGGGGTTTAGGGGGTGTCGTCATTGTCTTCCTGCAAGTGTTCGGCATAACGTTGGGCATTATGCACATAATGGGCGGCACTGGCTTCCAGCATGGTTTTTTGCTGCTCTGTCAGCTGACGAATAACCTTACCGGGCGAGCCGACCACCAAGCTGCCATCGGGAATCTCTTTGCCTTCGGCGATGAGCGTATTGGCGCCAATAATACAATGCTTGCCAATTTTAGCGCCGTTAAGAATCACCGCGCCAATGCCAATTAAACTGTAATCGCCCACAGTGCAACCGTGTAGCATGGCGTTATGCCCTACAGTGACGCCTTGACCTAAAGTCAGCGGCCAGCCCATATCAGTATGCATAACGGTGCCATCTTGCACGTTACTGTTTTCACCAATATGGATCAGTTCATTATCACCACGCAGCACAGCGCTAAACCAAATATTAGCACCGGCATCCAAGCGCACTTTACCAATCACCGCAGCAGTGGGCGCAACCCAGCTGTCTGGATGAGCAGCAACTCGACTATCAGCTAAACGGTATTTCATGTGTATTTCCTTTTTATGATTATTATTTAAAGTTCTCTTTTGCTGAGCTGTGGTGGCTCAGTCAGAATAATCTTGGTGTCATAAAGCAGATTAATCAGCTCCACCACCATCACCGCCGTGAGGCCCCAAATCTTATAGCCAGCAAAATGATAACTGGGCACATACCAGGTACGCCCCAAGTAATCGATGCGATGCGTGGATTGTCGAGGGTCTTCAGCAAAGAACTCCAAGGGCACTGAAAAGATTGATTCAATCTCGCCAGCATTGGCTTGATACTCAACTGCGTGCGGAACAAAGCCCACATAAGGGGTTACTTTAACTCCGTGACGGGAAACCAACTCACTTAAAGGCCCTACCACTTCCACCAAACCCGGCTCAAGGCCTACCTCCTCGTGGGTTTCGCGCAAGGCAGTACTAATCAAGTCGCAATCTTCCGGATCACGGCGCCCGCCGGGAAAAGCCACTTCACCACCATGGGTGGAGAGATTCTGAGCGCGCAAAGTAAGCACTAACTCTGGATCTGCAGCACGAGTCAGCGGCATTAGCACTGCGGCCTCGCGAGCATGGGGCGGCAATGCCAAGGCACGCGGCGAATAGCTTTGTATACGTTGTATGACATTATCTAACACAGGCATACTCCACACCTTGATATCTATTCATCATGCCAGAACCCTACGCTGCGCCCAAGTCACTTAACAACCTCTAAACCAAAAGTATGTTATTGCTGGCAGCGCTAACAAATCGCCAGACCACTAGAAAGTGTTTAGACTAGCGGCCACAATAATTTAGCTTCTAGCAGCTACAGCTTTTTCGGATATTTATTTATGCGTGCATTATTTATTAGCTTACTTTTAGCTTTACCAGCCCTTGCCTACGCCAGCTCTGCCAACAGCAGCATATCGCCGCCCCACATTGATAAAGTTTTAGTGGTTAAGTCCGAGCGTGCTTTGCATTTAATGCACCGTGGCAATGTGATTAAAACGTACCGCGTTTCCCTTGGCAAAAAGCCTGGTGCTAAAGAGCATGAAGGCGACCAACGCACCCCAGAAGGTATTTATTGGATTAATTGGCGCAAGCCTAGCGATAACTATAACTTATCGATGCATATTTCTTACCCCAACGCCAAAGACCTGAAGCGCTCTGAAGAGCTGGGCTTACCACCGGGCGGGATGATTATGCTGCACGGCACCCCAGATGACGAAGAATATCCAGAGTGGTTTTTCAGTAGCCTTGACTGGACTGAAGGCTGTATTGCCCTCAACAACAACGATATGCAGGAAGTATGGAAAACCGTCAAGGATGGGACGCTGATTGAGATTCGCCCATAAGCTGAGTCAATAGCACTGCCACAGCGCAAGCTCAGCACTGTCGGCCTAAAGACAGCGCCGACTCACTCGATGCGCAGCATAAAAACACCAGAAACCATAACGCCGCTAAATTAGCGGCGTTATGGTTTTAGCAGCCGAACTTAATCAACCCAAACCCGTGCATTACGGAACATGCGCAGCCACGCACCATCATCCTGCCACTCATCTGGGCGCCAAGAGTTCTGCACCGCACGGAACAAGCGCTCCGGGTGCGGCATCATAATGGTGACACGGCCATCACGGTTGGTTAAACCGGTAATTCCATTGGCTGAACCATTCGGGTTCGCTGGATAACGCTCTGTGACCTTACCGTAGTTGTCCACATAGCGCAGACTCACACAGCCCGATACATCTGATTCCAGCTGTGCATCAGCACTGGCGTACTCAGCGCGCCCTTCACCGTGCGCCACAGCAACTGGCATCCGTGAACCCGCCATCCCCTGCAAGAAGATAGAAGCCGACTCTTGCACTTCCACCATAGCTACCCGAGCATCAAACTGCTCAGACTGGTTGCGCACAAATCGTGGCCAGAACTCTGAGCCTGGGATCAGCTCAGTGAGGTTAGACAGCATCTGACAACCGTTACACACACCTAAGGTGAAACTATCGTCACGCTCGAAGAAACCCGCAAACGCATCGCGCGCACGGTTGTTAAACAGGATGGATTTAGCCCAGCCCTCACCGGCACCTAAGACGTCACCGTACGAGAAACCACCACAGGCAACGAGGCCTTTAAAGGTGTCTAAATCAATACGGCCTTCCAGCACATCACTCATATGCACATCAATTGCAGCAAAGCCTGCGCGATCAAATGCAGCAGCCATTTCCACGTGACCATTGACGCCCTGTTCACGCAAGACCGCCACTCGCGGACGCAAGCCTTTTTTGATGTACGGCGCACTGATATCAGCATTAATATCAAATGTCAGCTTAGCGGATAAACCTGGGTCTTCTTGATCCAATAAGGCTTCGAACTCTTGCTCAGCACATTCAGCATTATCACGTAAACGCTGGATCTGATAGCTGGTTTCTGTCCAAATCCGCTGCAGCAAACGACGTTCGCCTTTAAAGACTGCTTGATCAGCAAGGCTAACTTTTACGCTATCACCTGCCACTGGGCGACCAATAACACTGACACACTCCGCTAATCCAGCTTGGGCAAATGCTGCAAGCACGGCATCAAGATCAGAGCTTAGCACCTGTACCACCGCACCTAACTCTTCGTTAAGTAGCGCTGCGTTCACCTGCTCCTCGGCAATCTTTAAAGCATCCAAGTTAATGTCTAAACCACAGTGCCCAGCAAAGGCCATTTCTAAGACAGTGGTCAACAAACCACCATCAGAACGGTCATGGTAAGCCAGCAATTTCTGCTCGGCATTGAGGCTTTGGATGGTGCTAAAAAATACTTTTAGATCCTCAGCACTGTCTACATCCGGTGTGCTCTGGCCAACTTGGCTGTAAACCTGGGCAAAAATTGAAGCGCCTAAACGGTTTTGTCCGCGACCTAAGTCAATCAGCACTAAAGCACTGTCGCCTTTGTCTAAACGCAGCTGCGGAGTCATGGTTTGACGAATATCAGGGACAGGTGCAAAACCAGTAATCACCAAAGAGAGCGGCGAAGTTACGGATTTTTCCGTGCCTTCATCAGCCCAACTGGTTTTCATCGACATCGAGTCTTTACCCACCGGAATGGTAATACCCAATGCTGGACACAGCTCCATACCGACGGCTTGCACAGTGTCGTACAGACGCGCGTCTTCACCTGGATGCCCAGTTGCCGCCATCCAGTTGGCTGACAAACGAATATCAGAAATCTTATTGATACGTGCCGCGGCAAGGTTAGTGACAGCTTCACCCACCGCCATACGGCCCGAGGCTGGTGCATCCAACACAGCTAAAGGTGTACGCTCGCCCATGGCCATGGCTTCACCCACATAAGCATCAAAGCTGCTAGCGGTTACTGCGCAATCTGCCACTGGCACTTGCCATGGGCCAACAAACTGATCGCGGGCAACTAAGCCCGTCACACTGCGGTCACCGATGGTGATTAAGAAGCTTTTGCTACCCACGGTTGGGTGGCGCAAAATGCGCTCGGTAACGTCTTGCAGATTGTACTGAGCAGCAGCAAAGTCATCCGCAACCTCAGCTTCACGGGTGACGCTACGGTGCATACGCGGCGGTTTACCCAGCAAGACATCCAGCGGCATATCCACCGGCGTATTAGCAAAGTGGCTGTCATTTACAGTCAAATGACGCTCAGCAGTGGCCTCACCGACTACCGCATAAGGGCAACGCTCGCGCTCACAAATAGCCGCAAAACGCTCGAGGTTTTCTGGCGTGACTGCCATCACGTAACGCTCTTGCGATTCATTACACCAAATCTCTAGCGGGCTCATGCCCGGCTCGTCATTGGGAATGTTGCGTAAATTAAAGATACCGCCGCGACCCGCATCATTCACCAGCTCAGGGAAAGCGTTGGATAAACCACCGGCCCCTACGTCATGAATAAAGCTGATCGGGTTGTCATCACCCAACTGCCAGCAGCTGTCGATTACTTCCTGACAACGGCGCTCCATTTCTGGGTTTTCACGCTGCACGGAAGCAAAATCCAAATCAGCAGACGATGCACCTGTCGCCATAGACGACGCTGCACCACCACCCAAGCCAATTAACATGGCTGGGCCGCCAAGAACAATCAACTTACTGCCAACAGCAATGTCATCTTTTTGCACGTGCTCAGCACGGATATTACCTAAACCACCGGCCAACATAATTGGTTTGTGGTAACCGCGCACTTCAGGTCCGCGGGGACTAGCAACTGCCTGCTCAAAAGAGCGAAAGTAACCGGTAATTGCCGGTCGACCAAACTCATTATTAAACGCAGCACCACCGAGCGGGCCTTCAAGCATAATATCCAGCGCATTCACAATGCGCTCAGGCTTGCCGTACGGCACTTCCCAAGGCTGAATATAGCCTGGGATATTTAAGTTAGACACCGTAAAGCCGGTTAAACCTGCTTTGGGCTTAGAGCCGCGACCGGTCGCACCTTCGTCACGAATCTCACCACCGGAACCTGTTGAAGCACCAGGAAAAGGAGCAATGGCGGTTGGGTGGTTATGGGTTTCAACTTTCATCAAGATATGAATGGGCTCTTGATGAGCAGCATACTCGCCTGTTTCTGGATCTGGAAAGAAACGACCAGCGCTAAAACCTTCAATCACTGAGGCATTATCACTATAAGCAGATAGCACACCTTCACTGTTCATTTGGAAAGTGTTTTTGATCATGGCAAACAAGGATTTTTCTTGCGCCTGACCATCCACATCCCAGCTGGCATTAAAGATTTTATGACGGCAATGCTCAGAGTTGGCTTGCGCAAACATCATCAGCTCAACATCATGCGGATTACGGCCCAGCTTTTTAAAACTGTTAACTAAATACTCAACCTCATCTTCAGCCAGTGCCAAACCTAGATCAATATTGGCTTTTTCTAAGCTTTCAATACCGCCGGTAAGCACATCAATGACCGCCAATGGGCGCGGCTGAGCATGACTAAACAAGGCAGATGCCTCTTCCATAGCACCCAGAACTAATTGAGTCATGCGGTCATGTAAAGCCGCCTCAATGAGCCGGCTCTCAGTATCGCTGTAGTCGCCTGTAATGTAGTACGCCATACCGCGCTCAATGCGCTCTACTTTGGCCAGACCGCAGTTTTTCGCGATATCAGTCGCCTTACTAGACCAGGGTGAAATAGTGCCAAAACGCGGCACCACTAAAAATAAACGCCCGCTTGGCTCTTGGCTTGGTACGCTTGGACCATAGGTCAGCAAGCGGCTGAGGACTTGGCCCTCGTCACTGCTTAATGCAGCTGAAACCTCAACAAAATGAGCAAACTCAGCGTACAAACCGCTGACAGAGGGGACCTTCTGACGCAATTGTTCAAAAAGTTTCTCGTGGCGAAAAGCAGATAGGGCAGGAGCGCCGCGCAAGATCAGCATCGTCGTGACAGCCTCAGAAAAGTTGTGTGAATTGGGCGGATATTCTAGTCCCCACGGCAATAAATAACCATCCAAATCTACTAAACAGATATTTATTGGCTGAAAAAATAGTTTATAACTGCCTATTGCGCTTTTAATTGAGCAGAGCTGGCCGCTTTTCTTTGCTGCTTGAAGAAGCAATTGCGTATACTGCGCCCATGAGCTCACTGATCACTTTCCCAATTCGCGGCCTACTTCTCAGCTGCGCAGCCAGCTTGCTCCTGATTTTAAGTGGGTGCAGCAAGCCGACTCCTAACACTTTGCAAAAAATCCAAGAGCAAGGGGTTTTGCATGTAATCACCCGCAATAGCCCATCGACCTACTTCCAAGACCGTTATGGCGATACTGGGTTTGAGTATGAACTGGTGAAACGCTTCGCTGAGCAATTGGGCGTTGAGCTAAAAATCGAAACCGCCGACAACATCGACCAGCTGTTCAACCGTCTTGATGAGGAAGAAGGCCCAGTCTTGGCCGCTGCCGGTTTAATCTCAACCACTGAGCGCTTAGCCAATGTACGCTTTTCTGACCCTTATTTAGAAGTTGCTTCGCAGGTTATTTATCACCAGAAAAACCCGCGCCCTAAGCAGCCTAAGCACTTAGCAGATAAAAAACTGCTGGTACTCAAAGGCAGCATCCACGAAGAAAACCTGCAAACGCTTAAGCAAGAAGTCCCCAACCTCACTTACGCCGTGTCTGATCAGGTGGAGAATGTGGATTTATTGCGCATGGTCGATGAAGAGCAAATCGATCTGACCTTAGTCAACTCAAACCAAGTTGCCATGAATCAGGTGTACTTCCCCAACATTCGTATCGCCTTTACCCTGCAAGACAGCCTGCAGCAAAGCTGGGCAATTGCCGCTGGTGAAGATGTCAGCCTGCTCAACGAAATCAACCGTTTCTTAGCCAATGCCAAACAATCCGGGTTATTGCAGCAGCTGGCTGAGCGCTACTACGGGCATGTTGATACCTTAGGCTATGTTGGTGCAAATGCTTTTGCTCGGCACTTACAAGAGCGCCTACCCAGCTATGAGGCAGCTTTTCGTGATGCAGGCAATAACCATGCAGTTGATTGGCGCTTATTGGCCGCCATGGGCTATCAAGAATCCCACTGGCTACCCACCGCCACTTCAAAAACTGGCGTACGCGGTTTAATGATGCTCACCCAACGCACCGCTAAGGCTATGGGAGTTAAAAACCGTTTAGACCCCAAGCAAAGCATTGAAGGTGGCGCACGTTACATTGCCTTACTGATGTCGCAATTGCCGGAAAGCATTCACCCTGCAGATCGCATCTGGTTTGCCCTTGCTGCTTATAACGTTGGCATGGGCCACCTGGAAGATGCACGCAAACTCACTGCAGCAGAAGGTTTAGACCCAAACAAATGGCTGGACGTAAAAAACATCCTGCCGCGTTTAGCGCAAAAGCAGTGGTACAGCAAAACCCGCTACGGTTATGCTCGCGGCGGTGAGCCAGTTCACTTCGTCAATAATATTCGCCGTTATTACGACATTTTAACGTGGGTGACACAACCGCAAATCGAAGGCACTAGCCTTGCCAGCGGTACTACCCACGTGCCAGGCTTTGAGGCGCCCAGCCAGTCGAGTCAGCCAAAGGATCCAGATGTTATTACGCCTTAAGCAGCCTAACGCCGCGCCTTAAAAAATGCCTTGAGCATCTGCGCGGATTCCTGCGCCAACACACCACCACTGACTTCTACGCGGTGGTTAAGAAACGGCTGGGCAAAGAAACTTCCTTGACTGGCCACCGCACCGGCACGCGGCTCACTGGCTGCAAATACCACCCGCGCTATTCGCGCATGCACAATTAAACCAGCACACATATGGCACGGCTCTAAAGTGACATACAGCGTTGTCGCGGGCAGTCGATAGTTTTGCAACCGAGTAGCGGCATCCCGAATAGCCTGCACTTCCGCATGAGCGCTGGGATCATTTAAACTAATGGGACTGTTAAAACCCTGGCCAATAATTTCCCCCTCTTGCACTAGGACTGCGCCCACCGGCACCTCGCCTAAAGCCGCGCCCTGCTCAGCCAAACCCATCGCTACGCGCATAAAGGCCTCATCCTGTACATGCTGCTGATCGAACTCTGGCACCGCACCTACTCCACGGGTAAAACAAACGAGTCTATTTTATCCAGAGCAAGATTGACATCCTCCCGGACCTAAAGAGGCTGTCGCAAAGCATTTAATAGCCCATGATGAAACAGGCTTAGCACCAGCAGTTCATTACCGCTATAAACTCAAATCCATTCTTATTAAAGTAGCCACCTGCAATATTGAACAAAATGCGCTAGCTTATAAATTATCGACCTTGAGATGTGAGGCCGTCATATGTGGCTCCAGAAGATATTTAGCTTAGCCCCCGCAAAATGGCCTGTTGGTCGCAGTATTCGCACAGCCATAGGAGTTGGCACGCCACTGGCTATCGGGTTGATCAGCGGTCAAATGCTGCTCTGCTTATGGGTCACCCTCGGCGTTATGATGCAGTCCGTTGCAGAAGGCCCTGGCTCTTATCGCTCGCTATTTAGGATCACCTTGATTGCTGCCCCGATTGGCGCGTTGGGTTATTTTGCTGGCTATTTATGGCTACTACCTGCCCCTGCGGCAATCGCTGCTTTAACTGCCATCGCATTTTTAGCCGGCATCATCAATAGCTATGGTGCGGCCTACTCCAAAGGCACGTTACAAGGATTACTCGCCGCCTCTGTAGCCTACGGCTTAGCGCCAGAAATCCATGCTGCCATTGCTTTCTGGCATGCAGCACTGCTTTATTTAAGCGGTGTTGCCTATTACCTGTTACTGCTCAGCATGGAGGCTATGATTGATAAAAAACGGCCACAGCGCCAATTATTAGCAAATTATTTAACTGCTTTGGCCCACTTAGCTAAAGCCCGGTTATCAGAGGAGAACAAGCACAACAGCCAAATCCAAGTTGATGCTGCCAGTCGCATGGCAATCGATAAGTACCAAGCCCTCTACAATGTCCTGCTCGAGCACCGCTCTGCCAATAGCGCCCGCTCTAAAGAAAACCAAAACAATGCCACTATTTTGCAAGCCGGCGACAGTGTGTTTGCCGCAATACTCGCTGAGTCCAACATTCTGCAATTACGCACCAGCGCTGACACTTTGCAAACTCTGGCCCAAGCTATAAAGCACAACAAGCCCCTGCCTAAGCCAAGCACAGATCTAGCAGCAAATCACCGACTGGCCATGCGCCTCAATGAACTCAGCAGCGCCATCGAAACCTTAGACTCCGTCAGCGCCCGAGCCTCACGTGAACTTAGCCAAATCCTGCAAATATCACACGTGTGGAAATATCGCTCACTGTCCTTGGAGCACTTAATTGTTGGCCCGCAGGTATTAAAAACGGCAGCGAAACTGGCCCTGTGCATGGCTATTGCCTTTAGCATGCAGTATGTCGTGCATGGCAATCACTGGTACTGGATCCCGTTAACAGTGTCCTTAGTTATGAAGCCTGAACTCGGCTCGGTATTTGTGCGAGCAGTTTTGCGTACCCTAGGCACTGCGCTTGGTGTAATAGTCGCCACGGCTATTTTGCTACTTATTCCCAAAGGTGCGCTGCTCTTGCTTATTTTAGTAGGGCTGGCCAGCTGCTTGCCTTGGGCCATGCAGCGCTCTTATGCTTTGCAGTCTTTCTTTTTAACGCCCTTAGTGCTCATATTAATTGACCTTTCCACACCGGGGCTGCACAACATTAATTATGCAAACCAGCGTTTAATGGATACTGTTATTGGTGGCATTATTGTTTTGATTTTTGGCTACTTCATTTGGCCTCGCGCCCAAGAACAACACTTGAGCAGCACTTATCAAGCCGCCATGACGGCTTTAGCCAATTATTTTCGTAGCGTTTGCACAGCAACTACAGCCTTGCCACCCAGCGTTCGCCGGGATATTTATAGCCAACTCTCAAACCTACGCACACAGCTGCAAAAACAACTATCTGAACCAGCACCACTGGATCGCGAAGCAGCCCACTGGTTTCCAATCGTAGTTGCTACTGAGCGTTTAACCGATCAGATCACTGCCTATGCAGAAAACCGGCAACAAGGTGCGCCTTTAGTCGACGCTAAAAAAGTAGAGCAGTTGGCGCAAACGATGCAAGCAATTACCGCAGCGAACCTATCTTTAGCTGAAAACACACTGTACGACGCACGACAACCGAATGCGGTTTTTTTAGAGCAGGTATCCAGTACTATCAACACCCTGTTACGTTTACTGCATCAAGAGCAACCGTCAGACAAGTAGCGCATACAAGTGTATAAATGATGTACTGTTTTAAATAGCAAAACAGTACATCAGGACTCAGACCAAACCACGCAAGCAAAGCAAAGGCTCATACACTTAAAAAACAAAACAACTTTAAGTAAGCACTCAAACTCATAGTACCAATACCAGCTAAATTTTATAGCGCTACCCAGCTCACTTCACTGCACTAAAGAGTAATAACTTTAAGCAAGACAAAGATCGTATGTGCTAATTTCCTATAAAACAACAGCCTCCTATTGAGGCGTGTAGTGGCTTAAGCCATCTAAGGATAAAGGAATATATATGCTGAATGATTATTTAAACGTATTGGTACTTTTCTTGGTGGTTAGCTTAGGCATAGCCCTGGCTAAGGCGAAGTGGTTAACCGATGCCAGCAATACCACTTTGACTAAACTACTCCTGAACATAACGTTACCCGCCACTCTAGTCTTATCAATAACCAGCGACTTTACTCACAGTGAGTTCATTAGGCTATTGCCTTACGTGATATTACCCACCGCGGTTATCTTAACCTTAATGGCTTTATCTTATTTGCTCACAAAAGTGATTAAGGTCAACCCAGCAGACAGAGGGCTATTTATCGGTTTATGCTCAATGAGCAGTACTATTTTCTTTGGTATCCCCATTACCCTTGCTGTGTATGGCTACCATGGCTTGCCTTATGCTCTGCTAACTTATGCAGCACAAACTCTTATTTATTGGACGCTGGGGTTGTACTTATTGGATAGCAAAGCAATAGATACCAAAAGCTGCAAAGGTTTGGTTAAAAGTATCGGAAAAGAAATAGTCAACATGCCCTTGATTGCATTTGCACTGGGGGTCGGTATTTTATTTTTGGGCATTAAAGTTCCCGCCGTCATCAACACCTTTCTTGGCTACTTATCTGGCATGACCTCTGGCTTAGCCATGCTTATTGTGGGAACTATTATATTTATATCTGGCATTAAAAATATAAAGATCAATCGAATATTGTGGGTGATTGTCATTTTTAGATTTTTAGTTGCACCGGCTCTGGTGCTAGCCTTTGGTTGGCTGTTTTCTATCGATCGTGAAATGGTTAAAATCACCATCTTGATCTGCTCGCTACCTATCCCAAATACCACAGTAATACTCGCAGAAAAATACAAAGCAAATTTACCCTTAGCAACCGGAGCTTTATCATTTTCGATAGGCATTTACCTTATATTCTTACCTGTCATCCTGTTTGCTATCCATACAATATGAGGCAGGCTAAGAGCTGGGATCATAAAGGCCCGTGAAAACAGTGTTTCACTCTTACTTGTAGAAATATAAAGCAACCCCATTCTTTATTTAAAATAAATCACTGACTAGCAAGATAATGCTTAGCTCATCACAGATAAGTTGATAAGCTGAAAAACACTATAAATAAGGAGCAGATAAATTATGATTCGTTGCGTTCGCATGTGGACTGGTGAAGACGGTAACTCAGTGTTTGAAGAAGGCACTATTGAGTTTAAAGAAGGGGCTCGCGGTGATCACGCCAGCTTATCACTCCCAGTAACCCACCTCTCATTTCAGGAAACAACCGCAGGCGGCTCTTATGATTGGCACCAGGATCCTGAGCCGCGTTATGTCATCACCCTTTCAGGGACCCTAGAGTTTGAAATGAAAAACGGTGCGACCTTTATCATCAACCCAGGTGATATTTTATTGGCTCAAGATAACAGTGGTAGCGGCCATAAGTGGCGGTTAATTAGTGACGAACCTTGGCGTCGTGCTTATGTTGTCTACCAAGAACCTGCTGGAGTTTCTTTTAAAGCCAACAAGTGATAGGAGTTATTGTTCATGAGTAAATCTATACCTGAACAAGCAGATGTGGTCTTAATTGGCGCTGGTATAATGAGCGCCACCTTAGGAACATTTCTGAAAGAGCTAGAGCCCAATCTAAATATAGTCGCATTTGAAAGACTCAATGATTGCGCTCAAGAAAGCTCAGATGCCGACAACGTGAAATACCTTAAGCAGCGTTATCGTCAGATATCTGCCCACCATTAGCACCAGTACGATAGGGCTAAGAGCGGCTAATATGGTATGCAACAACATATAAGCCCCCCTAGCTAATGACCACCACTTGGCAAGTAAAGTGGTGTCATTAAAAGTTTTAATGACTGATCAGTACCAGCAGTGCTTAACGTTGAATCACTCCCACTCTATTGTAAACAAGACATTTTTATCTTTTATATTCAATGGCTTATTTTCCTGCTAATTGGTAATACCATGAAAAATACCATGCTCAGAAAAGGCTTAACAATATTTTGAAAAATTGCCTACTGAGCGCTGCCGCACAGCTCCATAGGCCGCTTTCCTGGCTTTGCTTCCAGATGTATGCTCTACTGCTCCTGCAGCTAATGGATCACCGCAAACAGGTTACTCGCCTGGGGATTCCCTTTCGACCCGAGCATCCGTATGAGACTCATGCTCGATTATTATTATTATAGAAGCCCCCATGAATAAATCGCTCATCATTTTCGGCATCGTCAACATAACCTCGGACAGTTTCTCCGATGGAGGCCGGTATCTGGCGCCAGACGCAGCCATTGCGCAGGCGCGTAAGCTGATGGCCGAGGGGGCAGATGTGATCGACCTCGGTCCGGCATCCAGCAATCCCGACGCCGCGCCTGTTTCGTCCGACACAGAAATCGCGCGTATCGCGCCGGTGCTGGACGCGCTCAAGGCAGATGGCATTCCCGTCTCGCTCGACAGTTATCAACCCGCGACGCAAGCCTATGCCTTGTCGCGTGGTGTGGCCTATCTCAATGATATTCGCGGTTTTCCAGACGCTGCGTTCTATCCGCAATTGGCGAAATCATCTGCCAAACTCGTCGTTATGCATTCGGTGCAAGACGGGCAGGCAGATCGGCGCGAGGCACCCGCTGGCGACATCATGGATCACATTGCGGCGTTCTTTGACGCGCGCATCGCGGCGCTGACGGGTGCCGGTATCAAACGCAACCGCCTTGTCCTTGATCCCGGCATGGGGTTTTTTCTGGGGGCTGCTCCCGAAACCTCGCTCTCGGTGCTGGCGCGGTTCGATGAATTGCGGCTGCGCTTCGATTTGCCGGTGCTTCTGTCTGTTTCGCGCAAATCCTTTCTGCGCGCGCTCACAGGCCGTGGTCCGGGGGATGTCGGGGCCGCGACACTCGCTGCAGAGCTTGCCGCCGCCGCAGGTGGAGCTGACTTCATCCGCACACACGAGCCGCGCCCCTTGCGCGACGGGCTGGCGGTATTGGCGGCGCTGAAAGAAACCGCAAGAATTCGTTAACTGCACATTCGGGATATTTCTCTATATTCGCGCTTCATCAGAAAACTGAAGGAACCTCCATTGAATCGAACTAATATTTTTTTTGGTGAATCGCATTCTGACTGGTTGCCTGTCAGAGGCGGAGAATCTGGTGATTTTGTTTTTCGACGTGGTGACGGGCATGCCTTCGCGAAAATCGCACCTGCTTCCCGCCGCGGTGAGCTCGCTGGAGAGCGTGACCGCCTCATTTGGCTCAAAGGTCGAGGTGTGGCTTGCCCCGAGGTCATCAACTGGCAGGAGGAACAGGAGGGTGCATGCTTGGTGATAACGGCAATTCCGGGAGTACCGGCGGCTGATCTGTCTGGAGCGGATTTGCTCAAAGCGTGGCCGTCAATGGGGCAGCAACTTGGCGCTGTTCACAGCCTATCGGTTGATCAATGTCCGTTTGAGCGCAGGCTGTCGCGAATGTTCGGACGCGCCGTTGATGTGGTGTCCCGCAATGCCGTCAATCCCGACTTCTTACCGGACGAGGACAAGAGTACGCCGCAGCTCGATCTTTTGGCTCGTGTCGAACGAGAGCTACCGGTGCGGCTCGACCAAGAGCGCACCGATATGGTTGTTTGCCATGGTGATCCCTGCATGCCGAACTTCATGGTGGACCCTAAAACTCTTCAATGCACGGGTCTGATCGACCTTGGGCGGCTCGGAACAGCAGATCGCTATGCCGATTTGGCACTCATGATTGCTAACGCCGAAGAGAACTGGGCAGCGCCAGATGAAGCAGAGCGCGCCTTCGCTGTCCTATTCAATGTATTGGGGATCGAAGCCCCCGACCGCGAACGCCTTGCCTTCTATCTGCGATTGGACCCTCTGACTTGGGGTTGATGTTCATGCCGCCTGTTTTTCCTGCTCATTGGCACGTTTCGCAACCTGTTCTCATTGCGGACACCTTTTCCAGCCTCGTTTGGAAAGTTTCATTGCCAGACGGGACTCCTGCAATCGTCAAGGGATTGAAACCTATAGAAGACATTGCTGATGAACTGCGCGGGGCCGACTATCTGGTATGGCGCAATGGGAGGGGAGCAGTCCGGTTGCTCGGTCGTGAGAACAATCTGATGTTGCTCGAATATGCCGGGGAGCGAATGCTCTCTCACATCGTTGCCGAGCACGGCGACTACCAGGCGACCGAAATTGCAGCGGAACTAATGGCGAAGCTGTATGCCGCATCTGAGGAACCCCTGCCTTCTGCCCTTCTCCCGATCCGGGATCGCTTTGCAGCTTTGTTTCAGCGGGCGCGCGATGATCAAAACGCAGGTTGTCAAACTGACTACGTCCACGCGGCGATTATAGCCGATCAAATGATGAGCAATGCCTCGGAACTGCGTGGGCTACATGGCGATCTGCATCATGAAAACATCATGTTCTCCAGTCGCGGCTGGCTGGTGATAGATCCCGTCGGTCTGGTCGGTGAAGTGGGCTTTGGCGCCGCCAATATGTTCTACGATCCGGCTGACAGAGACGACCTTTGTCTCGATCCTAGACGCATTGCACAGATGGCGGACGCATTCTCTCGTGCGCTGGACGTCGATCCGCGTCGCCTGCTCGACCAGGCGTACGCTTATGGGTGCCTTTCCGCAGCTTGGAACGCGGATGGAGAAGAGGAGCAACGCGATCTAGCTATCGCGGCCGCGATCAAGCAGGTGCGACAGACGTCATACTAGATATCAAGCGACTTCTCCTATCCCCTGGGAACACATCAATCTTACCGGAGAATATCGTTGGCCAAAGCCTTAGCGTAGGATTTCGCCCTCTCCCGCAAACGACCCCGACAAGGCAATTGATTAAGTGCTTAATGATTGAATATTTGACACAGGTCAACGCATCAGCTTGTTTAAGATATGGAGAAACAAGATGATTGATCCCTAAAATCATAGCGCAACTCGGGTTTGATTAAAAAAAAGCCTCTTTTTTAAGAGGAGCTACAGCTGTGTCGGCTGGGACAATAATTTTGCAAGTTCTTCTAGGGAATAAGCCATATTTTTGCTACAGTGAACCAAATTAAGATCATCTATTTACTAGGCCTCGCATTTGCGGGGTTTTTAATACTGAATAAAAGGAAAGCTTGATGGAATTGCCCAATATTATTCAACAATTTATTGGAAACAGCGTTTTAGAGCCAAATAAAATTGGTCAGTCGCCATCGGATGTTTATTCTTTTAATCGAAATAATGAAACTTTTTTTCTTAAGCGATCTAGCACTTTATATACAGAGACCACATACAGTGTCTCTCGCGAAGCGAAAATGTTGAGTTGGCTCTCTGAGAAATTAAAGGTGCCTGAACTCATCATGACTTTTCAGGATGAGCAGTTTGAATTAATGATCACTAAAGCGATCAATGCAAAACCAATTTCAGCGCTTTTTTTAACAGACCAAGAATTGCTTGCTATCTATAAGGAGGCACTCAATCTGTTAAATTCAGTTGCTATTATTGATTGTCCATTTATTTCAAACATTGATCATCGGTTAAAAGAGTCAAAATTTTTTATTGATAACCAACTCCTTGACGATATAGATCAAGATGATTTTGACGCTGAATTATGGGGAGACCATAGAACTTACCTAAGTCTATGGAATGAGTTAACTGAGACTCGTGTTGAAGAAAGATTGGTTTTTTCTCATGGCGATATCACGGATAGTAATATTTTTATAGATAAATTCAATGAAATTTACTTTTTAGATCTTGGCCGTGCTGGGTTAGCTGATGAATTTGTAGATATATCCTTTGTTGAACGTTGCCTAAGAGAGGATGCCTCGGAGGAAACTGCTAAAATATTTTTAAAGCATTTAAAAAATGATAGACCTGACAAAAGGAATTATTTTTTAAAACTTGATGAATTGAATTGATTCTAAGCATTATCTAAAAATACTTAATTGTCTTTTAACGTCGCTAAATTTTAAATAAATAAGTGAAGAGTGTTAGTGGAGCCACTGATTTAAAGTTGGCAGAGTAAAACTTGAAGTGCGACATAAACCACCTAATTAATTTAAAGGGTTTATGGAGTATATAAAATTGTCATACCATCATCTTAACTTTGAAGATCGTACTGCATTAATGCTTGAGTCAAGAAAAGAAGGCTTTTCAGCCAGAAAATTTGCTGAACTCATTAAAAGACATCCTAGTACGATCTATCGTGAGCTTAAAAGAAATAGCATCAATGACGTTTATCAAGCTCGATATGCTTCTGATAACACCTTCGCTAGACGTAGACGTGGTCACAGAAAACTCAAAATCGATTCAATCCTCTGGAAATTTATTGTTGAAGCGATCCGTTGTTTATGGTCTCCTCAGCAAATAGCAAAGCGTTTAAAGACATTTCCTGATTTGGATCAAACAATGAATGTAAGCCATACAACGATTTATTCAACGATACGAGCATTACCAAAGGGTGAGTTGAAAAAAGACTTATTATCCTGTCTACGTCATGAAAATAAAAAGCGAAAAGCTAACGGTGAACCTAAAAAAGATTCTATATTACAGGATATTAAAACTATTCATGAGCGCCCAGCCGAAGTTCAAGAAAGAAAAATACCGGGTCATTGGGAAGCTGATTTAATTAAAGGTAAAGACAATAAAAGTTCGATAGCAACACTTATTGAACGAAATACACGGCTCTGTATCTTGGCAACATTACCTGATGCAAAGGCAGAATCAGTGCGCAAGGCTTTAACTGAAGCTCTGAAATATTTACCTGCAGAACTGCGTAAAACGTTGACCTATGACCGTGGACGTGAGATGTCAGAACATAAAATACTCGAAGAAGATTTAGGCATAGATGTATATTTCTGTGACCCACATTCACCCTGGCAAAAAGGCACATGCGAAAATATGAATGGTTTAATTAGGCAATATTTACCTAAAGGGATTGATTTAAATCAGGCAGATCAGCATTATTTAAATCAAGTTGCCATGTCACTGAATACTCGTCCTAGAAAGGCGTTAGATTGGCTTACACCATTAGAGAAATTTGCTCAGCTTGTTGATTATCATATGGCTTTTGAAACTGTCGCACCTCATGTTTGAATTCGCCCCATATTTTTGCTACAGTGAACCAAATTAAGATCATCTATTTACTAGGCCTCGCATTTGCGGGGTTTTTAATGCTGAATAAAAGGAAAACTTGATGGAATTGCCCAATATTATGCACCCGGTCGCGAAGCTGAGCACCGCATTAGCCGCTGCATTGATGCTGAGCGGGTGCATGCCCGGTGAAATCCGCCCGACGATTGGCCAGCAAATGGAAACTGGCGACCAACGGTTTGGCGATCTGGTTTTCCGCCAGCTCGCACCGAATGTCTGGCAGCACACTTCCTATCTCGACATGCCGGGTTTCGGGGCAGTCGCTTCCAACGGTTTGATCGTCAGGGATGGCGGCCGCGTGCTGGTGGTCGATACCGCCTGGACCGATGACCAGACCGCCCAGATCCTCAACTGGATCAAGCAGGAGATCAACCTGCCGGTCGCGCTGGCGGTGGTGACTCACGCGCATCAGGACAAGATGGGCGGTATGGACGCGCTGCATGCGGCGGGGATTGCGACTTATGCCAATGCGTTGTCGAACCAGCTTGCCCCGCAAGAGGGGATGGTTGCGGCGCAACACAGCCTGACTTTCGCCGCCAATGGCTGGGTCGAACCAGCAACCGCGCCCAACTTTGGCCCGCTCAAGGTATTTTACCCCGGCCCCGGCCACACCAGTGACAATATCACCGTTGGGATCGACGGCACCGACATCGCTTTTGGTGGCTGCCTGATCAAGGACAGCAAGGCCAAGTCGCTCGGCAATCTCGGTGATGCCGACACTGAGCACTACGCCGCGTCAGCGCGCGCGTTTGGTGCGGCGTTCCCCAAGGCCAGCATGATCGTGATGAGCCATTCCGCCCCCGATAGCCGCGCCGCAATCACTCATACGGCCCGCATGGCCGACAAGCTGCGCTGAGCCATGGCTGACCACGTCACCCCCAATCTGCCATCGCGCGATTTCGATGTGACAGAGGCGTTTTATGCGAAGCTGGGCTTTGCGACGAGTTGGAAGGATCGCGGCTGGATGATCCTGCAGCGCGGCGGTTTGCAGCTCGAATTCTTCCCCTATCCTGACCTCGACCCAGCTACGAGCTCGTTCGGCTGTTGCCTGCGGTTGGATGATCTCGATGCCATGGTGGCATTGGTGAACGCGGCGGGAGCCGAGGAAAAAAGCACCGGCTGGCCGCGCTTCAAAGCTCCGCAACTGGAGGCGAGCGGCCTGAGGATCGGCTACCTGATCGATCCCGACTGCACGCTGGTGCGGCTGATCCAGAACCCCGACTGACCGCATGCCCGCGAAAATCAAGATTTGCGGGATCAGCACACCCGAGGCGCTCGATGCGACCATCGCGGCGCGGGCGGACTATGCCGGGTTGGTGTTCTATCCAGCGTCGCCCCGTGCGGTTACGTCGAATGTCGCGGGCGCTTTGACATCGCGCGCAGCTGGCCAGATCGCCATGGTCGGTTTGTTCGTCGATGCGGATGATGCTGTCATCGCCGACGCACTGGTGGCAGCCAAGCTGAACGCGCTGCAGCTGCACGGTTCGGAATCGCCCGAACGCGTGGCCCAGTTGCGCGCGCGGTTTGGCAAGCCGGTGTGGAAGGCGCTGCCCGTCGCCAGCGCCAGCGATGTCGCACGCGCCGCAGCCTATGCCGGGGCGGCGGACTTGATCTTGTTCGACGCCAAGACCCCCAAAGGCGCGCTGCCCGGCGGCATGGGGTTGGCGTTCGACTGGTCGCTGCTGGCCGGATATCGCGGTGCCTTGCCGTGGGGGCTGGCAGGCGGGCTAAATCCGACGAATGTTGCCGAGGCGATTGCGCGCACCGGAGCGCCGCTGGTCGATACCTCCAGCGGCGTCGAAAGCGCGCCGGGCGTCAAGGATACCGACAAGATTACCAATTTCGCCTTTGCGGTGCGCTTGGCCTAAATCGCGTCGATCAATAGGCGTCGTTCAGCGCAAAGATCGGCTTGCGGGTGCGCCACTGCCCTCGGGTGAAGTCGGGAAAATCTAACGTGCGATTGCCCTCAGCAATCGATTGTTCCGACAGAGGCGTGATCGCGCTCCAGGCCAGCGCGTCGTAAATGTCGATTGGCATCGGGGCCTTGGCCTTCAGCGCCTCGACAAAAGCGTGGATCACGAACCAGTCCATCCCGCCATGCCCGGCCCCTGCCGCCAGATCGGCGTAGCGTTTCCATAGCGGGTGATCGTATTTCGCAAACCAGCCCTCGGCAGGCTCCCAGCGGTGCGGCTGTGGGCTCTTGCCCTCCAGATAGATCGACTTGTTGACGTCCATCCACAGCCCCTCGGTGCCTTGCACCCGAAAGCCGAGAGAATAGGGGCGCGGCAGCGAGGTGTCGTGGCACAGCATGATCGTTTCACCATTAGTGCAGCCGATCATGGTGTTGACCACATCACCCAGTGCGAATTTCACCTCGGCGTTGGGATGATCGGCAGAGCCGTTCTTGACGACATAATCATGCAGCCCGCGCGCCTTACAGCCGAAGCCGCCAGCGCCCGGCTTTCGGGTAACGCCCTGGTCCCGCTGGTTTCGGCTTTGTGCTTCAGGTGATCAAGGATCTGCTTGATCACTATAGGGTCTTCAATGCAGGCGATGACTTTCATGGCGCCGCCGCAGCCGCTGCAGGTCTCGATGTCGATATTGAAAACACGCTTGAGCCGTTGCGCCCATGTCATCGACGCTCGCCGTTGTGCTGGTGTTGCCGGTTCATCAGCCACCCTGACCTTGTTGCCCCTGCCCCGTTTTGCCGGCGTGACCAACGCCCGGTGCCGACTGTTGGGTGCGAACACCCCGTGGAAGCGGGTTAGGTTGACTCTGGGCTTCGGTACCAGGGCGGCCAGCCTTGCAATGAAATCCAATGGTTCGAAAATGACGTGCGTGGTGCCGTCCCGGTACGGCGTCTTGAGCTGGTAGCGCACGTTGCCGCCTCGTGTTAACGACAGCCGCTTCTCGGATACCGCCGGGCGGCTGATGTACCGGCACAGCCGTTCGAGCTTCTTGCGTTCATCGGCCCTGGCCGCCACGCCGGCGTGCAGGCTGGACCCGGCTACCTTGCCAATCCCGTCACCGAACGGATCACCACTGGTCGGCAGAGTTTGCAAAGTGAACACCTTTCGCCCCGCCTGTGAACCGACAGCGATACGGTAAGTGATCGAGTGCCCCAGCAGGGGTGTCATCGGGTCGTCATCCACCGCATCCGAGGCCAGATAGCTGTTTTCGACATCCCGTTCCAGCAGGCCTTGCCGTTCCAGATAGCGACCCACCCGGTGGGCGATGGTGTGCGTCAGCTGGGTGAGCTCTGGGCTGGTCGGCGCCTTGACCCAGCGGAAACGCGCTGAGCCGTGGGATTGCTCGACATACACACCGTCGAGAAACAGCATGTGGAAGTGAACATTCAGATTGAGCGCCGATCCAAAACGCTGGATCAGGGTGACCGCGCCCGTCTTGGCCACTTGGTGGGTATGGCCCGCTTTCTTGACCAGGTGCGTGGCAATGACGCGGTAAACGATGCCCAGCACCCACCCCATGATCTCGGGCCGGCTGGCAAACAGGAAACGCAGCTGAAACGGGAAGCTCAACACCCACTGACGCATGGGTTGTTCAGGCAGTACTTCATCAACCAGCAAGGCGGCACTTTCGGCCATCCGCCGCGCCCCACAGCTCGGGCAGAAACCGCGACGCTTACAGCTGAAAGCGACCAGGTGCTCGGCGTGGCAAGACTCGCAGCGAACCCGTAGAAAGCCATGCTCCAGCCGCCCGCATTGGAGAAATTCTTCAAATTCCCGTTGCACATAGCCCGGCAATTCCTTTCCCTGCTCTGCCATAAGCGCAGCGAATGCCGGGTAATACTCGTCAACGATCTGATAGAGAAGGGTTTGCTCGGGTCGGTGGCTCTGGTAACGACCAGTATCCCGATCCCGGCTGGCCGTCCTGGCCGCCACATGAGGCATGTTCCGCGTCCTTGCAATACTGTGTTTACATACAGTCTATCGCTTAGCGGAAAGTTCTTTTACCCTCAGCCGAAATGCCTGCCGTTGCTAGACATTGCCAGCCAGTGCCCGTCACTCCCACTCAATAGTCGCTGGTGGCTTGCTCGACACATCGTATACCACCCGAGAAATGCCTTCAATTTCATTAATAATACGACCAGACACTGTTTCGAGCAGTTCATAAGGCAAATGCGCCCAACGGGCGGTCATAAAGTCGATGGTTTCCACCGCGCGCAAGGATACAACCCAAGCATAACGGCGCGCATCACCAACCACGCCGACCGATTTAACTGGTAAGAACACGGCAAAGGCCTGACTGGTTTTCTCGTACCAACCGGCTTTACGCAGCTCCTCGATAAAAATATGGTCTGCTTGACGCAATAAGTCGGCATACTCTTTAGTCACTTCACCAAGGATACGCACACCTAAACCTGGCCCCGGGAAAGGGTGACGGTAGACCATGTCGTGAGGTAGCCCCAACTCCACACCGAGCTTACGCACTTCGTCTTTAAACAGCTCACGCAGTGGTTCAACCAATTCCATTTTCATATCTTCTGGCAAGCCACCCACGTTGTGGTGTGACTTGATCATCGTTGCTTTACCGCCTTTAACCGCAGCAGACTCGATTACGTCAGGGTAAATAGTGCCCTGTGCCAGAAAATCTATGCCTTCCAGTTTGGTCGACTCTTCATCAAAGACTTCAATAAAGGTGCGACCAATGATCTTACGTTTTGCCTCTGGATCAGACTCGCCTTTGAGTAAATCTAAAAAGCGCTTTTCTGCATCAACACGAATCACTTTAACGCCCATATTGTCAGCGAACATGCGCATCACTTGGTCGCCTTCGTGCAAACGCAGCAAGCCATGATCAACAAATACGCAAGTGAGCTGATCACCAATGGCTTTATGCAATAAAGCAGCAACCACCGATGAATCCACTCCGCCAGATAAGCCGAGCAACACTTTACGATCGCCCACTTGTTCGCGCACTTTAGCAATGGCGTCATCGACAATATTGGCTGGGGTCCAGAGTGCAGCACAGCCACAAATATCCAAAACAAAACGACTCAGAATCTCTAAACCCTGAGAGGTATGCGTGGTTTCTGGATGAAACTGAACAGCAAAATAATTACGCGAGGCATCTTCCATAGCGGCAATTGGACAGCTGCCCGTACTCGCCGTGACAGTAAAGCCCGCTGGTAGCGCAGTAACCTTGTCACCATGACTCATCCATACATCCAAGCCTTGCGCAGAACTGGCGGTAGCAGCATCACGCAAACCGTTGAGCAGCACGCTCTGGGCCACCACCTCAACACGCGCGGCACCAAATTCGCGAATATTCGAGCCTGCAACCTGGCCACCCAACTGCTGCGCCATGGTTTGCATGCCATAGCACACACCCAACACTGGAATACCCAGATCAAAGATCAACTGCGGCGCGCGTGGACTGTTTTCTGCATGCACAGACTCAGGGCCACCGGACAAAATGATACCGCGCGGATTGAATTCGCGAATCACATCGTCACTGACATCAAAGGGGTGAATTTCGCAGAACACGCCAATGCCACGAATACGACGCGCAATCAGCTGGGTGTACTGTGAGCCGAAATCTAAAACTAAAATGCGGTGGGCGTGAATATCTTGAGCAGCCATGGGATAAGTCTCAATAACAGTTTATAAACTTATGAAAAGACAAACCGCCTAAGTGCGGCGGTTTGTCTAACGAATACGAGAGCAGCTTAGCTGACCCGATAGTTCGGTGCTTCTTTGGTGATTTGTACATCATGCACATGGGATTCAGCCATGCCCGCACCAGTAATACGTACAAACTCAGGCTTAGTACGCATCTCGCTGATAGTGGCACAGCCGGTATAACCCATTGAAGCACGCAAGCCACCCATCAACTGATGAATAATGGCCGACATTGCACCTTTATAAGGTACGCGACCTTCAATGCCTTCTGGTACCAACTTCTCAGCACCACCACTGGTATCTTGGAAGTAGCGATCTGAGGAACCCTGCGCTTGCGCCATGGCACCCATCGAGCCCATACCGCGGTAAGACTTATACGAACGGCCCTGGAACAGCTCAATTTCACCGGGCGACTCTTCAGTACCGGCAAACATTGAACCCATCATCACTGCATCAGCGCCAGCCACAATGGCTTTGGATAAATCGCCAGAGAAGCGAATACCGCCGTCAGCAATCATTGGTACACCAGTGCCTTCCAGCGCAGTGGACACATTAGCAATGGCAGAAATCTGGGGCACACCCACACCCGCAACAATGCGCGTGGTGCAAATCGACCCTGGACCAATACCCACTTTAACCGCATCAGCACCTGCTTCGACTAAAGCCAGCGCAGCTTCACCGGTGGCAATATTACCGCCAATCACCTGCACTTCAGGGAAGTTTTCCTTGACCCAGCGCACGCGATCCAACACACCCTTGGAATGGCCGTGGGCAGTGTCCACCACTACTACGTCAATGCCAGCAGCGGCTAAAGCAGTTACACGCTCGGCGGTGTCGGCACCGGTACCCACTGCAGCACCAACCCGCAAGCGACCTTGAGCATCTTTCGAGGCCAGCGGGTAGCTTTTAGCTTTTTCAATATCGCGGAAGGTCACCATGCCACGCAGCTGAAACTTATCATTGACCACCAGCATTTTCTCAATGCGGTGCTCATACAATTTAGTTTTGATTTCTTCTAAGCCAGTGCCTTCTTGCACAGTAACTAACTGCTCTTTAGGCGTCATAATTGCCGCAACGGTATCCCCTGCATTCGGGGTATAACGCAAGTCACGGCCAGTTACGATACCAACCAGCTGTTGGTCAGAGTCCAGCACAGGAAAGCCTGAGAAACCAAGCTCATCGGCTCGCTTGAGCAGATTAAAGATTTTTGTGTCTGGAGTAACAGTGACAGGATCATGGACAATGGCAGTTTCAAAGCGCTTTACTTTACGCACTTCGGCTGCTTGCTGTTCGACTGTCATGTTTTTGTGAATGATACCAATGCCGCCTTCTTGCGCCATAGCAATGGCCAAGCGGGCTTCGGTAACGGTATCCATTGCTGCAGAGAGCAACGGGATGTTAAGTTCAATACCCCGAGTTAAACGGGTTTTTAAGCTGACATCTTTGGGTAAAACCTCGGAGTAACCGGGGATTAGTAGTACATCATCAAAGGTCAAAGCTTCTTGGCTGATACGCAGCATGTTTGCACGCTCCCGAACGGGAAAAATGGAAGCGCGGTATTATACCGCGCAACGTTAGGCTTCTCAATGGTTAAAATTTCAACACTAGAGCAGCGTTTGCCAGCTAGTTTATCACTCAATGCCCTTACGTTTGTACGGAAAGACATCAATCACTGTGCCTTCACGAATAGCGTCCTGCAATCCTTGCCAATATGCGGCAGTAAACAAGTCACCGTGCATTTCTTTAAAAAGTTTGCGCAGCTTAATATCAGTAAACAAAAAGCGCGGAAACTCTTCCGGAAAGACATCATGAGGCCCCACTGAATACCAAGGTTCTGCGGACATTTCATCTTCCGGAAAACGTGGTTCAGGGATTTTACGAAAGTTCACCTCAGTTAAATAACTGATTTCATCATAGTCATAAAACACCACGCGCCCATGGCGAGTTACACCAAAGTTCTTCAAGAGCATATCGCTGGGGAAAATATTCGCCGCCGCCAGCTGCTTAATAGCTAAACCGTAATCTTCCAGCGCCTCATGGATTTGCTGCTCATTGGCGGTTTCTAAATAGATATTCAGCGGCGTCATGCGTCGCTCAGTCCAGCAGTGACGAATCAGCACCTCATCACCATGCACCTCTACAGTGGCAGGGGCGACATCCAGCAATTCTTCTAAACACTCAGGCTCAAACTTGCTGATCGGAAAGCGCAAATCGGCAAACTCTTGGGTATCCGCTAAACGCCCCACTCGGTCAACATATTTAACCATTCGATAGCGATCAATTACCGTGGCGCGATCGACGGTTTTCGAAGGTGAGAAACGGTCCTTAATAATTTTAAACACGGTATTGAAGCCGGGCAAAGTGAACACCGTCATCACCATGCCGCGCACCCCTGGCGCCATAATAAACTTATCATCGGTGGTTTCTAGGTGCTCAATTAAAGCGCGATAAAACTCAGTCTTACCTTGTTTATAGAAACCTATGGAGGTGTACAACTCAGATATATGCTTGCGCGGCAAAATACGCTGCAAGAAACTAATAAACTCTGCTGGATAGGCGACACGCACCATAAAGTATGAGCGGGTAAAGGAGAAAATAATGGAAACTTCTGCCTCATCAATAATCGCCGCATCCATACGTACGCCCTGACCTTCACGGTTGAGCACGGGGATAACCAGCGGCCACTGCTCATCCTGAGTAAAAATTCGGCCCACTAAATAAGCACCTTTGTTGCGGTACAGGCGCGAGCTATACAGCTCAATGCACAGTTCTGGATCTTTGCACACCCAGTCCGGCAGGTTAGCGCGCAACTGCTTCTCCAAGCGCTGCAAGTCACGCTCTTGATCTGCGTAAGGCACAGCAAAGCGGTAGTCTTCACTGATTTGTCGTAGCGCAGCAGCTAAATCGCCATGTGGGCGATAGGTGCGAATTTGCATCGGCGCATCGTGCTCACTTAAAGCAGAACGTGTGCTGTGTACAAACATGCAGTCGTCTGTAATCAGATCATGACTGAATAAACTATTGAAAATTGAGTTAAACCAGGTTTCTGATAGCTCGTCATCCAAACGCAAATCAATTTGACCAATATAGGATTTTTTAATCTGCGGCCAGCACTCAATGTTGAGCAAAACATCTTCGCCATACTCACTGAGCAAGGCTTCGCGAGCCAAATTGACGCGTATTTTATACAGCTGAATACGTGCCGCTGAGGCATCTTGAATTTCTTGCCACTGCGCCTTCTCAAAACGCTCACGACCTAGGTTAGTGATTTTCCGAAATTCTTCACGATAGTCATCAAAACCATCTAAAATCTGTCGCGCAATAGCAACAGCCGGACAACGAATAGCCATCAGACATACTCCTTCAATAGATATATAGCCAACCTACAGACGGCCTAACAAACACAACAGCCATCAGCTTGCGGCGGCTTATTGAGCCAACTCTTGCTCAGTAAACAAATCATCAAACAGCATACTCGACAAATAACGCTCGCCTGAGTCAGGCAGAATAACCACTATGGTTTTACCTTGCATATTTGGTTTTTCAGCCAAGCGCACCGCTGCTGCCATTGCCGCACCGCAGGAAATACCGCACAAAATACCCTCTTCACGCATTAAGCGTAGTGCCATGTTTTTCGCATCGTCATCGCTAACCTGCTCCACTTGATCAAGCATCGTTAAATCAAGATTCTTAGGTACAAAGCCAGCACCAATACCCTGAATTTTATGAGGTGCTGGTGCAGCGGCCTGCCCAGCTAATACTTGGCTAATCACCGGCGAGCTGGTTGGCTCAACCCCCACAGATAAAATCGGCTTAGCGCAGGTGTTTTTAATATAACGCGAGATGCCTGTCAGAGTACCGCCGGTACCAACACCACTGACTAAAACATCAATGGCGCCATCGGTATCACGCCAAATTTCTGGACCGGTGGTTTTCTCATGCACAGCTGGGTTGGCAGGGTTATCAAACTGCTGCAGCACCAAGTATTTATCTGGCGCACTGGCAGCAATTTCATGGGCTTTATCAATGGCGCCCTGCATTCCCTTGGCTGGCTCAGTGAGCACCAGTTCAGCGCCCAAGGCTTTAAGGATTTTGCGACGTTCCAAACTCATCGAAGAGGGCATGGTTAAAATCAGCTTATAACCACGGGCAGCGGCAACAAAGGCTAAACCTATCCCGGTGTTGCCAGATGTGGGCTCAACCATAGTGACCCCAGGCTTTAACAACCCTGCCGCCTCGGCAGCTTGCACCATACTGACGCCAATGCGGCACTTAACTGAGCCTGCTGGGTTGCGCGACTCAACTTTAGCTAAAATAGTTACGCCTTTAGGCCCCAAGCGATTGATTTGCACTAAAGGTGTGTTACCCACGCTCTGCGCATTGTCGACATAAATACGGCTCATTCAGAAGACCTCAATTAATTGTTTTATATTACTGCGAGCCTAAAGCTCAGCGCGCTTAGCGTCCAGTCTGTTTTTCGCCGGTACTGCACGCAAAATGACCAAATCTGGCCTTACGTTCACAAACCTTAGGAGGGCAAGGTATAGTAAGTGGCATTTAGAACCATCCATTCACTTTACTTAAAACAATAACACGCAAGTCTTGCTGAGGTTTTCTATGAAGTTTTCCGGTACTCAATCGTACGTTGCAACAGATGATCTTAAATTAGCCGTTAATGCTGCCATTACTCTAGAGAAGCCTTTGCTGGTTAAAGGTGAGCCAGGCACAGGTAAAACGATGCTGGCTGAGCAGCTGGCTGAATCTTTTGGCGTCAAACTTATTACTTGGCACATTAAGTCCACCACTAAAGCCCACCAAGGGTTGTACGAATATGATGCCGTCAGCCGCTTACGTGACTCGCAGCTCAACTCTGACAAAGTCCACGATGTGCGCAACTACATCAATAAGGGCAAGCTATGGGAAGCCTTTGAAGCAGATGAGCGAGTCATCTTACTGATTGATGAAGTCGATAAAGCTGACATTGAATTCCCTAACGACTTACTGCAAGAAATCGACAAAATGGAGTTCTACGTCTACGAGACGAATGAAACCATTAAAGCCAAGCACCGGCCAATTATTATCATCACTTCCAATAACGAAAAAGAGCTGCCTGATGCTTTTTTACGTCGCTGTTTTTTCCACTACATTGCGTTCCCAGATCGCAATACGCTGCAGAAAATTGTTGATGTGCACTACCCTGACATCAGCCAGTCGTTAGTCAGCGAAGCCTTGGATGTGTTTTTTGATGTGCGACAAATCCCTGGCCTAAAGAAAAAGCCCTCGACCAGCGAATTAGTCGATTGGATCAAACTGCTAATGGCCGACAACATTGGTGAGGAAATCTTGCGTGAGCGTGATGTCACTAAGGCTATCCCACCACTGGCTGGCGCGTTAATTAAAAACGAGCAAGATGTAATGCTGCTTGAGCGCTTGGCTTTTATGAGCCGCCGCAAACGCTAAACACATGTGCTGCACGGATCTGCTGAATTTACCCAAACAGGTCCGTTGCACCTTTTACTTAAGAGGTCTGTAGCCATGCTGCTGAATTTATTTAATGAAATGCGCGCCGCAAAAGTGCCAGTTTCGGTGCGCGAGTTATTGGACTTAATCAATGCGCTCAAACACCACGTGGTGTTTGCCGACATGGATGAGTTTTATTACCTAGCGCGGGCCATTCTGGTTAAAGATGAACGCCATTACGACAAGTTTGATCGCGCTTTTGCTGCCTACTTTACAGGCATTGAAAACCTCGACCAACACATTGAAGCATTAATCCCAGATGAATGGTTGCGCCGTGAGTTTGAGCGTTCGCTGAGCCCTGAAGAGCGGGCCAAAATCGAGTCTCTGGGCGGTCTTGATAAGCTGATAGAGGCTTTTAAAGAGCGCTTAGAAGAACAAAAAGGCAAACATAAAGGTGGTAACAAATGGATTGGTACCGGCGGCACCAGCCCCTTTGGCTCAGGCGGTTATAACCCTGAAGGCTTTCGTTTAGGTAACGATGGCGAACGCCAAGGTCGCGCGGTTAAAGTTTGGGAACAGCGCGAGTACAAAGACCTTGATGATCAAGTAGAGATTGGTACGCGCAATATTAAAGTGGCGTTACGGCGTTTGCGTAAGTTTGCCCGCCAAGGTGCCGAGGAAGAGTTTGATTTAGACAGCACCATTAATCACACCGCTCGCGACGGCGGTTTACTCAATATCCAAATGCGTCCGGAGCGCCGCAATACGGTCAAGCTGCTGATTTTATTTGATATTGGCGGCTCGATGGATGAGCACGTGAAAATCAGTGAAGAGCTGTTTTCTGCCTGTCGCACCGAGTTTAAACACATGGAATATTATTATTTCCATAACTGCGTGTATGAAGGTCTGTGGAAAGACAACTCGCGGCGCTTTGACCAACGTATTCCCACCCAGGATGTTCTGCAAAAGTATGGTGAGGATTACAAAGTGGTATTTGTAGGAGACGCGGCGATGTCACCCTACGAAATATCTCAGCCCGGCGGCAGCGTTGAGCACTGGAATGAGGAACCTGGCTATATTTGGATACAACGTTTTATGCAGAAGTTTAAAAAACTCATCTGGCTTAATCCGTATCCAAAGTCAGCCTGGGACTACACACACTCAACAACAATGATTCGCGAGCTGATTGGTGATCAAATGTACCCACTGACCGTTGCTGGGCTTGAAGAAGGTATGGCTTATTTAGCCAAATAATATCCTTGCTGTAGCACTCGTCAGGGTAAATAATGAACTACCCGCCACTTTAGAAGTGGGGGAATTCTGCTCGGTATTTGTTAAATACAGCTGGCTGGCAAGCTGCACAGAGCTGCGGGCCAGCAATTTACCTTTACCGGTTACTGACTCTGACCTTGAGCAACAATCTCACCGCCACGCCACAAAATCCATTCGCCCGGCGCATACACATGCCATTGCTCGTTATCCGTTAACGGCTCAGTGGCCAGCACAGTAACAATGTCATTGGGTGTGGTTTCAGCCTGAAAATCCACACTAACATCGGCATCTTTCAACGTAGCTGGGCCAAAAGGAGCGCGGCGCGTAATGTGCGCCAGCTTAGTGGTACAAAAGCTAAATAACCAATCGCCATTACTGAGCAAACAGTTAAATACACCTTTACTGCGGTATTCTTGGCAAGCAGCCACAATCACCGGCAAAAACTGCTCAATACAACATTGCTGCGTACAAGCCGTCCGTAAACGGTTTAACAAATCACAAAACGCCGCTTCACTGTCAGTGTCACCAACCGGCTGGTACATTCCAGCCCTTGGGGAAAAATCAGCCAGCTGACCATTGTGCGCAAAACACCAATTGCGCCCCCACATTTCACGCATAAACGGATGGGTATTGGCTAAACTCACAGCCCCCACATTGGCTTGGCGAATATGGCCAATCACCGTTTCGCTTTTAATAGGGTAGCGCTGCACCAAACGAGCAATTTCCGAATCAGCGCTGGCTTTAGGGTCTTGAAATAAGCGCAAGCCACGCCCCTCATAAAAACCAATACCCCAGCCATCGCGATGTGGCCCAGTGCGCCCGCCACGCTGCATTAAACCGGTAAAGCTAAACACCACATCAGTTGGCACATTGGCACTCATCCCGAGCAATTCACACATAACAAACTCCCTTAACGACGTGCGACCAAGCCGCTGTCCTGCGTATCTTTTTCCAAATCCAGCATTTGCTGCAAAGTGAGTGTTGATTCGGTCGTTGGCACTTGTGGCTCTACATTTTTCTCGGACTGACGCTTGGCCTGCGCTTTAGCGCTTACTTTCTTGCGGCTCAGCAGCCAGCGCAGCACCACAAACAGCAAGTACACAACAAAAACCATGGCACCGTACATCACCAAGTCAGCCACGGAGCGCCATGCGTCATTACTGACTTTAAAAAGCAAATCCATCACCGTCATGGCAATCGCTGGCGCATATAAATCACGGGCTGGGTCTACCACTGTAGGGGTAAACAGCATAACGGCAGCCAACACCCGCAGCGGCTCACGCAGGTAGCGCCACATCCAGCTGGTAAAATAAAACCATGCTAATAAACAGCCTAAAGCTGATACGGCATAAATGCCCCAAGCCAACTGATAATCGTTTTCTGTCATGATATTTTAAAGCACTAGAGGGTCTAAGAAGGTGTCTATCATAGCGATTTTAAAACACTTTAGCTTGAGTACCTATAGCCATTTACAAATTGCACAGAGCTATGCCTGGACTAGCGCTAATGCTTAGTCGTCGCTAAGGAAGTGCGGGATAATTAAGTCCTTGCGCGGGGCACAACAGCGCCGCAATCTCCAAACTGCCAACACTCAAAGTCAATCAGATAGTTTCATTGCGCTCGCAATAGCACTTTATCTAGGCAGTACACCTCTAAAATAAACAGGTTACTTTTGGTGTTGCTGAAGCGCCCAACGCACATGTTCACGCACCAGCTCAGAGGGGTAATCAATACGCGCCTTAAGCGCTTCTAGCACAGGAATAGTGCTGGGCGCATTACCTAAGCCGACCGCCAAGTTGCGCAGCCAACGCTCATAACCAGTGCGGCGAATGGGTGAGCCTTGAGTGCGGGTTAGAAACTGTTCTTCAGTCCACATAAACAACTCCGCTAAGCTGGTGTTATCCAGCCCGTGCCGCGGCTGAAAATCTTGCTCTTGTGTGGCTTTAGCAAAGCGATTCCACGGACAAACCAGCTGGCAGTCATCACAGCCAAAAACACGATTACCAATCAGCGGACGCAAGTCTTCTGGGATCGCCTCTTTTAGCTCAATCGTTAAATAAGAAATACACCGCCGCGCATCCAACACCCGCTCACCGACAAACGCCTGAGTTGGACAGACGTCTAAGCAGGCGCTGCACTTGCCACAATGATCGCGGTCATTGGGTGCATCAATCGGCAAGGGCAAGTCAATTAAGAGCTCACCCAAAAAAAACCAGCTACCGGCTTTACGGTTTAAAATTAAAGTATTTTTACCCATCCAGCCTAACCCTGCCTTACGGGCCAGTGGCTTTTCTAATACGGGTGCGCTGTCCACAAAAGCACGGTGGCCAAAGGGCCCCACCACAGCAGTAATTTTTTCCGCAAGTTTTTGCAGACGCTTACGGATCAACTTATGGTAATCACGCCCTAAAGCATAACGGGAGATATAGGCCCGCTCTGGCTGCGCCAACACCTGCGCCATTTGTGTGTCTTCTGGCAAATAATCCATGCGTACTGAAATCACCCGAAGCGTACCAGGGAGCAACTCTTCAGGGCGCGAACGCATACTGCCATGGCTGGCCATATAGGCCATTTCCCCGTGATAACCAGCGGCCAGATACGCCTCCAACCGAACCGCATCTTCGCTTAAATCCGTATCAGTAATGCCCAATTGTTGGAACCCCAATTCAGCGGCCCACTCCCGAATTGATGCGGTCAAGTCAAGTAAGTCAAGCGGCTCAGATGACATTCAAGGCTATCCCCCGAAAAGATTGTTATACTGATAGTGATAATATCAACCAGCGGTATCACAGTAATGACAGACACTAGGTCGGCTCGCAGTATACATGGCGATAACCTTATGCGCCTCGCCCCACGGGCAATGGCTACCCATAAGGGTCAACTGGGCCATGTCTTAGTCATCGCCGGTGACTTAAATATGGGTGGCGCAGGATTATTGAGCGCCCAAGCGGCCTTACGCTGTGGAGCGGGCATGGTCAGTTTAGCGACCCGCGAGCAACACCTGAGCGCTGCCTTAAGCCGCCTACCTGAAGTAATGACCTGCCCAGTTCGCTCCAGCGCCGAGCTGCTTGTGCCTTTGGCGCGCGCCAGTGTGCTGGTGGTAGGCCCAGGACTCGGCCAGTCATCCTGGTCAAAAGCCTTGCTCAGCGCTGCAGCACAATCTGCCCTCCCGCAAATTTGGGATGCTGATGCCTTAAACCTGCTGGCCAGTGGCTTTTGCCATGCGCCACAGCAAGCTATTCTAACCCCGCACCCAGGTGAAGCAGCACGGCTCTTAAATTGTAGCAGCGCCGAAGTACAAGCAGACCGAAACAGCGCTGCACGCATGATTGCAGAACGCTATAATGCAATTACCGTACTGAAAGGCCAGCATACAGTAATTGCCAGCACAAGGGGTGAGCTATCCTGCGTGGAACGTGGCCATCCGGCCATGGCTGGCGCAGGTTTTGGAGATGTTCTTAGTGGCGTCATTGGCGCACTGCTAGCGCAACATCTACCCGCCTACTCGGCGGCCTGCTTAGCCGTCTGGCTGCATGCCTGCGCCGGAGAGCAACTGGCCCTGCAAGGCCGTGGTATTGCAGCCAGTGACTTGTGCCAAGCCATCCGTTTATTACTTGAGGAGCACAGCCCATGTCTGGGGTAGAGTTATACATTGAAGATGAGGCTGCCATGCTGCAGCTGGGTCAGGCTTTGGCAGAACAAACTGCTGGACATGGTATCTTGTTTTTGCAAGGCGATCTGGGGGCCGGCAAAACCACTTTATCACGCGGTATCATTCGCGGCTTAGGCCATACTGGGCCAGTAAAAAGTCCGACCTTTACTTTAGTCGAGCCTTATGAAATTAATAAGCATAGGGTATGGCATTTTGACCTTTACCGTTTAACTGACCCAGAAGAGTTAGAGTACTTAGGCATTCGTGATTATTTTGCCGACGATGACCTATGCTTAATCGAATGGCCACAACAAGGAAAAGGCTATTTACCGCAGGCAGATATTGAAATCAGCATAAAAGCTCATAATGATGGGCGTTTTGTGCAATTATTACCGTTCTCTACACGTGGAAAAAGTTGGTGCGCGGCCTTATCCGCCCTAACTTAAAATACACAGCGAGGTTATCTGTGCGCATACAACCGTTATTAGCTGCCTTAATTATCTGTATCAGTTTACCCCTGCAAGCCTTTGCAGCGGCACAGATTAACAGTGTACGCCTTTGGCGTGCTCCCGATAACACACGCCTAGTTTTTGATTTAACCGGCCCCGTTGAGCACAGTGTTTTTACTCTAGATGCGCCGGATCGGATTGTTATTGATATTAAAAAAACCAAACTCGCCACTGAGCTCAAAGGTTTAACCGACGGTAAATCACCTATTACTCAGGTCCGCACCGGTAACCGTGAAGCTGACGAGTTACGCATAGTGCTGGATATTTCTGAGCAAGTGACGCCAAAAAGCTTCACCCTAGCACCTAACCAACAATATGGTCACCGCTTGGTTGTTGACTTGTTTGATATTGCTCCCAACAGCAACCTAAAAAAAACCACACCACAACCCGTCACACAGCCCAGCAAAGCGCTGCCGTCACCGAAACTGACCAGCCTGCCGGCTTCCAGCAAGCGCGATATTATTGTGGCAATTGATGCTGGACACGGCGGTGAAGACCCAGGTGCTATAGGCCCAGGCGGCTTGCGAGAAAAAGATGTTGTGCTCAATATTGCGAAAGAGTTGCAGCGGCAAATCAATGCCGAGAAAGGCTTCCGCGCAGAACTGGTGCGCACCGGAGACTACTTTATACCACTGCGTCGACGCACTGATATTGCCCGCAAAAAAGGGGCTGACTTATTTGTCTCTATCCATGCTGATGCTGCACCACGGGCAGCGGCTTTTGGTGCCTCAGTCTTCGCCCTATCTGACAGCGGTGCCACCTCGGAAACTGCGCGCTGGTTGGCAGATAGTGAAAACCGTTCAGACTTAATTGGCGGTGCCGGTAACGTCAAACTACATGATAAAGATGCTGTGCTCGCTGGCGTATTACTGGACTTATCTATGACTGCATCACTGTCTTCAAGCCTTGATGTGGGACAGAAAATTCTTTCCAACATGGGCCGGATTACGCCGCTGCATAAGAAGCGCGTGGAGCAAGCAGGTTTTATGGTGCTGAAATCCCCAGACATGCCTTCAATTCTGGTGGAAACCGGTTTTATCAGCAACCCTAACGAATCCAAAAAACTGGCGAACAAATCCCACCAGCAAGCACTTGCTCGCTCTATTCACTCGGGTATTCGTCAGTTCTTCCAACAAAACCCACCGCCTGGCAGCTATGTTGCTTGGCTACGCGACTCAGGCAAGCTCGCTATCGGGCCACGTGAACATGTGGTGCGCAAAGGCGAAAGTGTTTCTTTACTGGCAGAGCGTTACCAAGTCAGCCCGGCACAACTACGCAGTGCCAACAAGCTTAAAACTGATGTCCTTAAAATAGGTCAAGTTTTAACAGTACCAGCGACAACTTTAGCAGGACAATAATGACTGATGTACGCGCCATTCACCTACTCAGCCCACGGCTAGCCAACCAAATTGCTGCGGGGGAAGTGGTTGAAAGACCTTCCTCGGTGGCCAAAGAACTGTTAGAAAACTGCCTCGACGCAGGCGCTAAACGCATTGACATTGATATTGAGCAAGGTGGCGTTAAGCGTCTGCAAATCCGCGATGACGGCCATGGTATTTCTGCTGAGCAGTTGCCTCTAGCCCTCGCCCGTCATGCCACCAGCAAAATTGCAGCATTGGAAGACTTAGAAGGCGTCGCCAGTCTTGGCTTTCGCGGCGAAGCCTTGGCTTCTATTAGCTCAGTCTCGCGCTTAACCCTCACCTCGCGCACTGCTGACGCTGAGCAAGCTTGGCAGGTGGAAGCCGAAGGCCGTGATATGGAGCCGCGCGTACAGCCTGCAGCGCATCCAGTGGGCACCACCGTTGAAGTCTGTGATTTGTTTTTTAACACCCCGGCCAGGCGTAAATTTTTACGCACCGAAAAAACTGAATTTGATCACTTACAAGATGTAATTAAGCGTATGGCGCTGGCGCGTTTTGATGTAGCTTTTCATTTGCGCCATAACGGCAAAACCATTCTCGCGCTGCATCCTGCGCAGGATGAAGTGTCGCAAGCTCGCCGCATTGCAGCAGTCTGTGGTGACGCTTTCTTAGAGCAGGCGATGCCGATAAATGTCGAGCGTAACGGCCTGCATCTATGGGGCTGGGTGGGCTTACCAACATTCTCCCGCAGTCGCGCAGATATGCAGCACTTCTACGTCAATGGCCGCGTGGTCAGCGATCGGCTGGTTGCTCATGCGGTTCGCCAAGCATACCGCGATGTCATGTATGGCGGTCGCCACCCAGCCTTTGTTTTGTTTTTAGAGTTAGATCCAGGCAGCGTTGATGTCAACGTCCACCCCACTAAACACGAAGTACGTTTTCGCGAGAATCGCAGTGTTCATGATTTTCTCTACGGCACGCTGCACCGCGCCATTGCTGATGTGCGCCCAGAAGATAAACTGGAATCCACTACAACCCTGAGCCTACACGGCGAACCTGCAGTCAGTGGTTTAGCCGCTGGTGAGTTTGGACCACAGGGGCATATCCCTTTAAGCACCACGCCAAGCGCCCCAGAGCCAGCCTTTCAACCCAGCATGCACAGCAGATCGTCGACTAGCTTTAACAAAAGCAGTTTCGGCCAACAACCACCGCAGGCCACTCACAACCCAGAACAGTATCAAAAAGCCTATCAAGCTTTTAACCAGCCCTTGGACAACTTAGCCGAATCGGCACACGAAGAAATACCTCCTTTAGGTTTTGCCATTGCGCAGCTCAAAGGTATTTATATTCTTGCCGAAAACCAGCTTGGTTTAGTACTGGTGGATATGCATGCTGCCCATGAGCGGGTGATGTATGAGCGCTTAAAACTAGCCATGGCTGATGAAGGCCTACGGGGTCAGCCCTTATTAGTGCCTGAAACCCTAGCCTTGAGCGAGGCAGAAGTGGACTGCGCAGAACAACATGCACAATGGTTCACCCACCTAGGCTTTGAATTGCAAGGTTTAGGCCCAGAGAGTATCGCCATTCGTCAAATCCCCGCTCTACTCAAGCAAGCTGATGCAGCAGAGTTGGTGCGTGATGTGCTGTCTGATTTAATCGAATATGGCAGCAGTGACCGCATTCAAGCGCACACTAATGAACTACTAGCGACCATGTCTTGCCATGGCGCAGTACGCGCCAATCGCCGCCTCACTATCGTCGAAATGAATGCTTTATTGCGTGATATGGAAGTGACTGAGCGCAGCGGACAATGCAACCATGGCCGTCCGACTTGGACACAGCTCGGTATGGATGAGCTGGATAAACTTTTCTTACGTGGCCGCTAGCGCTGCCCTATAGTCCTCGCGACGAGAAGGAGTACGCACTTAAAGTCATGCGCGCAAACACTCCAGCAGCTCATGCCAATTAACATCGAGCCCAAACAAAAAAGCCGATCAAACTAGATCGGCTTTTTTGTTAATACAGCGACTGCTTAGCTCATGCCAAGTTTTTTCTCGAGGTAGTGAATATTCACCCCGCCCTCACAGAAACCTTTGTCATTGAGCAGGTCACGGTGCAATAACACATTACTTTTAATGCCATCAATAATGATCTCATCTAAAGCATTACGCATCCGCGCCATCGACTCTTCACGGGTCGCGCCCCAAGTAATGATTTTACCAATCAGGGAATCATAGTTAGGTGGCACTGTGTAACCACTGTACAGATGCGTGTCCATACGCACACCGTTACCGCCTGGAGCGTGAAAATGCTTCACTAAACCTGGGCTAGGCATAAAGTTATCTGGGTCTTCAGCGTTAATCCGGCACTCAATGGAATGCCCGGTAAACTTGATATCTTCTTGCTTAATTGACAGCTTATTACCCGCTGCAATGCTCAGCATTTCTTTAACGATATCAACTCCGGTAATCATCTCAGTGATCGGGTGCTCAACCTGAATACGGGTGTTCATTTCAATAAAGTAGAAACGTCCATCTTCATAGAGGAACTCAAACGTACCCGCACCACGGTAACCAATCTCATTACAGGCTTTAATACAGCGAGCATAAACACGCTGACGCGCTTCTTCATCAATATCGGGAGCTGGTGCTTCCTCAATAACTTTTTGGTGGCGACGCTGCAATGAACAGTCACGATCACCTAAGTGCACAGCATTACCTTGGCCATCAGCCAGCACCTGAACTTCCACGTGACGTGGATTCATTAAATACTTTTCTAGGTAGACCATGGGGTTGCCAAAGATCTGCGCCCCTTCGTTACGGGTCAATTCCGCCGCACGAATCAAGTCTTCCTCTTTGTGTACCACACGCATACCGCGCCCACCACCACCGCCAGACGCTTTAATGATGACAGGGTAGCCAACCTCTCGGGCGATAGCCAAAGCCTTCTCAGGATCTTCAGGTAAGGCACCATCAGAGCCTGGCACTATGGGTACGCCTGCGGCTTTCATTGCTTCTTTTGCAGAAACCTTGTCGCCCATCAAACGAATCACTGCTGCGCTAGGCCCCACAAAGGCAAACCCAGAGTTTTCCACCTGCTCAGCAAAGTCGGCGTTTTCTGCCAAGAAACCGTAACCTGGGTGAATCGCTGTAGCTCCGGTGACTTCAGCGGCAGCAATAATAGCCGGAATATGTAAGTACGATAAGGCACCTGGTGCCGGGCCAATGCAAACAGACTCATCAGCTAAAGACAAATGCATCAGTTCGCGGTCTGCAGTTGAGTGCACCGCTACTGTTTTGATACCTAATTCTTTACAGGCGCGGAGAATGCGCAAGGCAATTTCACCACGGTTAGCAATCAGGACTTTCTTCAACATTGTAAACTCCTAAGTCAGTTAGACAATGGTGAATAAAGGTTGGTCATACTCAACCGGCTGGCCATTGTCGACTAGGATCGAATCAATCACTCCACCTACTTCGGCTTCAATATGGTTCATCATTTTCATTGCTTCAACGATGCACAACACATCGCCTTTTTTCACGGTCTGGCCTACGGATACAAAATCCTCGGAAGTAGGCGAACCAGCACGGTAGAAAGTTCCAACCATTGGTGAGCGTGCTACGGTACCGGTGTATTTAGGGCAAGATGCACCCTCAGCTTCGGGTTCTACTGCAGCAACGGGGGCTGGCGCTGCTGCTTGTGGAGCAGCGGCATAGACAGGCTGCTGTTGCGCGACTTGTTTGCTATGACGACTAATACGAACGGACTCTTCGCCCTCGTGGATTTCTAACTCATCAATGCCCGACTCTTCCAGCAATTCAATGAGCTTTTTAACTTTACGAATATCCATAGACCCTGACTCCAATATTGAGAGGTTGTTATTTAATATGTTCAATTGCTGCGTCTAAAGCGTAACGGTAACCGCTGGCGCCTAGACCGCAAATCACACCTACAGCCACATCTGAAAAGTAGGAATGATGACGAAATTGTTCTCGTTTATGCACATTAGAAAGGTGCACTTCAAAGAATGGGATGTTCACAGCAAGCAACGCGTCACGCAATGCGACACTGGTATGAGTAAAAGCTGCTGGATTAATGATTATACAATCGACTTTTTCCGCTTGAGCCGCATGAATTCGCTCAATCAGCAGGTGCTCAGCATTACTTTGTAAAAATTCTAAACGATGTCCTGCAGCCTGTGCTTGCGCGACTAAAGCCTGGTTAATCTGCGCTAATGTGGTTGCGCCATACACATCTGGCTCACGGGTGCCCAGTAGATTTAAATTCGGGCCATGCAAAACTAGAAAAGACGCCATTCAAAAACCTTGCGCTAGAAAATAATAGGTTGAATATGCCTCGTTTTGCGGTGATTGTCAGCAATTGCATAGAAAAAGTCGATTTATTACCTATCTAGCCAGTAAAAAAACCCCGCTAAAGCGGGGTAAAAGGAGCACATCAAACTACAACATGATTACTTTTTTAGAAAACGTACTGCACACGCAGACTGACAGCGTCACCACTGTCATCATTAGCAGCGTTTACCACTTTGTCAGTCTTAGCTTTTAGATAGTTAGCCGAAACTCGAATGGCGTCATTGGCATACCAGTTCACACCAACGGTGTGTACTTTTGCCTCTGTATCATAAAACTTGCCTACTGGATTCATATCAGCATTTTTAACAGTCAGATTGTCATAGCGATAAACCAGTTCCCAAGCACCTATTTGCTTATCATTAGGTTTAATTCCTTCAAACTTACCGCCATCCAGTTTATAGCCTCGCGGCTCACCCGTTAAGGTGTAAGCAAGTTGCACGTTATAGCCACTGGCTTCTCTATCCTTCATCATTGAGCCAGATTTCGCTGCTATATCGCGACGCAGGTACTCACTTTGTACTGAGAAAGGTCCTCGTGCATAAGCTGCTTCTAAGCCCCAAGCAGTATCGCCATCAAACTGACCACCTCGGCTGCTAGCGAGTACAGGACGGTTGCCATTCGTTTTGTCTTCGGTTGTGCCACGAACACCAAGCCGGGAACGAATACGCCCATCAAAGTCTTCAGTGCTACGCTTGGCATAATTTAAACCCAAGTGCAGCACATTACCGGCTTCAGCCATGGGCGCAATCACACCGCGCAGGTTATAAGTATTATTATTTCTACCATTACTGTCTTCGTTATCTTTGCCGCGATTTATTCCTGCAGAACCATACAACATTCCGCTGCTAGCGCTCATCTGGATGCCCATGCCGTCTTGATTATCATTGACCCAGTCGCCTGCGTCATAAATGATCGAGCGTTCAATGGTGCTGATCCATTTCGAGCTGGTGGCTTTTTCCAAACCAAAGTCAGGATCAAAACGCCCCACTTTGACTTTAACGGGCTTAAAGCCTGTGTACGCAATGGAAGCCTCATCCCACTTACTATTACCATCATCAGCAAAGTTCAGCTTAAATGCATACTGCCAGTCGTGATAAGCATGCCCCGACACTTCTAAAGTGGCGCGACGGAAATACGCCTCATTGGCACTCTTACCATTTTTGGTATAAATTCCATCAAACTGATCAAAATCGGCTTGGATACGCCCGCCCAACTTAAACGAAAAAGCCTGATCCACAGTCGCTACGGCAAAACCACCCTTGGTTTTTATGGCGATATCAGGACCATCGGTAGTCACTGTCCCCGCTGTGGCTTGTACTGAAATAAACACTGCTAAAGTGCTCACAGCAAAAACCTGATAAACGGCTGTCTTGGTACATATCCGATTCATTCAATATGATAAGGCCTGACTAACCCCGACACTTTTTATGGTAAAAAGATAAACAACCATAAGGGGTTAAACATGAGCAAAGGCTACCGTTATTCAGATGAGTTTAAGCAAGAAGCTGTCAACCAAGTGACCGTCCATGGTTATGCTGTTGTAGACGTTGCTACGCGCTTAGGCATCAGCGATAAGACGCTGTACAACTGGATTAAGATCTTTTCCAAACCGGTTAAAAAACGACTGGAAGATAATGATTTACAAACAGAAATCGCCCGTTTAAAGCGCGAACTGAAGCGTGTTGAGCAAGAGCGCAACATCTTAAAGGAGGCCGCCGTGTTCTTTGCCAGCGAGTCAAAGAACGGTACGCGTTCATAAAATCTCGTCGCCACCGTTATCCTGTGCGCTTGCTTTGCAAAGTGATGCGTGTTCATCACAGCAGCTATTACGCTTGGGTTAAAGCGCCAGAGAGCAAGCGGTGCAAGGATGATCAGCGCTTATTGCCTCTGGTTAAACACTATTGGCTGGCAAGCGGTGGACACTATGGCTATCGCAACATCCATCTTGATCTTGCTGAGGCTGGTATCAAATGTGGGCGCGATCGAACACTGAGATTAATGCGATTGGCGCAGATTTGTGCGCAACGCGGCTATAAAAGACCTAAAGGTTATTATAGTGGTAAGCCTGATATCACAGCGCCCAACACGCTCGACCGTGCTTTTAATGTGTCTGCACCAAACCAGTGGTGGGTCAGCGATATCACCTACATTCACACCCAGGAAGGCTTCTTGTTCTTAGCGGTGGTCATGGACTTGTTCGCACGCAGCATTGTTGGCTGGTCGATGTCTGAGCGGATGACTGACACTCTGGTTCAAGATGCTTTAATGGCTGCTTATTGGCGCCGTAAACCAGAAGGCACTGTGCGACTGCATTCGGATCAAGGCTCTCAATACAGCAGCCGTGATTTTAGGACGTTGTTCAGTTCACTTAATATGGAAGCCAGCATGAGCCGCAGAGGCAATTGTTGGGATAATGCCGTTGCTGAAAGCTTCTTTGGCAACCTTAAAAAAGAAAAAATACGCCGCCATAAGTACAAAACACGGGAAGAAGCAAAGCGGGCTATATTTCATTACATCGAGATGTTTTACAATCCAAAACGCAGGCACACGCACAATCAGCGGGTGTCACCAATGAACTATGAAAAGCAGTATTTTATGAATCAAAAAAGTGTCTGAGAAAGTCAGGCCTTATCACCACTCAGTGGCCTGCATTGGCCAACCAGTCCCGTAGCTCGCTCGGCAGCAACCCCGTCCACCGGCGCAGAGAACGACGGAAGTTGGCCCGGTCATTGAAGTTGAGGTATTGCGCTACCTCGTCACTGGCGTAACCACGACTCTGATAGAGATCCATCGCTACACTGGCGCGAGCCCGATCAAGTTGCTGCTGAAAACCAGTGCCGTGTTTGTGCAATTTGCGCTTGAGTGTGGCCGGGCTCATGCCGAAAGCCTTGGCTACCCCTTCCAGTCGCAGCGGCTGACGGGCGTGTTGCACTAGATAGTCATGCAGGGCATCCAGCAGACTGCTCTCGGCTGGTAGAGCATCCAGCATGGCCAACCCCTCCTGTTCAGCGACTTGGCCAGCAGTGACCGAGGCGCCGGTCCAGGACTGATGCAGAAAGCTGCGGGGCAGACACATCTGATTCAGTGGGCAAGCAAAGCGCAACTCCTCGCCCAGATGCACCCAATACTGCTCGATATAGCGCGGCTGGTCGCAGGCCAGATGAAATACCCATGGCAACCGTTGCCCGGACAGCCACTGGCTCATACCGGTCACCGCAGCCATGCTCGCCTCGATAAGAAACATGCCCTGCGCGTCAGCGCCAAAGCTATCGCCCCACTCCAGCCAGACATATTGCTCATCAATGCGCAGCCTTAGCCGCAACAATGGCCAGAGCAACGGCTGCAGACGGACCAGCCGTTCCAACGCTTCCAGCAAGTTGGCAGCATGGCGCAGGGCATGACTGGCCGCGCCGTAATGCCCGGGCAACCACTGTTGACCGATCAGGAAGCTGGTGTCATCAGCTGGGATTTGCTGCTGAAAATTACTAATCAAGCTCAGAAACTGCTGCGCACTGATCAGCCGATTACCGGTAAGAATATCCTCGTGAAACAGCCCTGTACCTTGCAACAATCGATGGGCATTCACGCCCCGACCCAGGGCCAGATCAATCAGGCTGGCCGGCTGATAGTGCGCAGGGATAAAACGCGTGTCACATTCCAGCCAGCTGCCATTCCCTGCGAGCTTATGCATAACACACCCTTAGGTTTTGTTTGGCTCGAGCCATGAAAATGCTCAGCCGTTGCAGCAGGTCACGCGCGCGCAGATTGGGCAGCATGAGCTGGGTCAGCTGTATACGATGGGCGGCAAGCATGGATCGCATAGTCATTCTCCTTACTACTACCTAGCTAAGCAAATAGGTATGACAGCCTAGTGACAGGCAAGGGGTCATATCAGCTCAGCCGAGTATCACTGTGCGCCTAAGCCTTTGACCAACCCCGTACCATAACGAGCCTTAAAGCGATCCGACGCCGGCATGTCAAGCCGGCAGAAAGCAACAATCCCGGCCTGCAGCCGGCACCTGCGTTGAGGATAGGCTCACACCCAACCAGCAACCTACCAAGCAGAGTCAAATCAGCTCAAAACTGACCGCTTTTAGTGCCGACTAAGCCTATTATCCGCCTTGACTCACCACATCGTCACATAACTGACATCTGCTGTACCTAAGATGCATCCCCAGAACGGCCCCGCCAACGGCCGCATACTGCAGGAGAAGAACAATGTCTGTGCAATTCGCTACCGCCCGAAGTACCGGGTTTCGTCTCAGCGCTCTGGCGCTGGCTATCGCCGTCAGTATTCCGGTTGCTGCGCAGGCGCAGCAACCGGAAGTGGTTGATGTGATCGGCCAGGCCGCTCAACTGGAGCAGGCGCTGGATGATCAGCGCCGCGCCAATACCATCAAGAGCGTGGTGCACGCCGACGCCATCGGCCAGATGCCGGACGACAACGCCGCCGAGGCACTGCAACGCATCCCAGGTATATCGGTCGAGCGTGACCAGGGTGAAGGCCGCTTTGTGCGGGTCCGTGGCTTGGGTTCCGATCTCAACAGCGTGACCATCAATGGCACGCTGGTACCCGCCCCTGAGGACGACCGCCGGGCGGTCGCCATGGACGTGTTGCCCAGCGAACTGATCCAGTCGCTGTCGGTGGTCAAGACCCTGACCCCGGACATGGACGCCAACTCCCTCGGCGGCACCATTGAGGTGGAAAGCCTGTCGGCCTTTGATCACGATGGTCTGTTCTACAGCCTCAGCGCCGAAGGCAGTCATGATGACAACACCGGCAAGAATAGCCCTAAGCTGTCCGGCGCCTTCAGCAACCGCTTCAGCATCGGTGATGGGATCGACAACTTTGGCGTCGCCGCTGCCCTGAGTTGGCAGGAGCGGGAATTCGGTTCCGACAACGTCGAGACCGGTGGCGCCTGGGATTTCGATGACGGCGACCGCTTAGGAAAACTGGAACAGCGCCGCTACGACATCACCCGAGAGCGCACCGGTTTCGGTCTGAACCTGGATTACCGGCCAGACGAGCACAGCGAGATCTGGTTGCGCAGCCTTTATAGCCGATTCAAGGACGATGAGGTGCGCCAAAGCATGGTCACCAAGTTTGCCGATCCACAATTGGCTGGCGAGCTGAGTGATGCTGAAGTCAGCCGTAAACTCAAAGCACGTACCGATACTCAGGAGGTCAAGAGCTTTGTCTTCGGTGGCAAGCGTCAACTAGGTGACTGGGGCGTCAATGCTCAAGCCGGCTATAGCGAGGCTGGCGAGAAGAACCCCGGTGGTATTGCCAGCGCCGCTTTCGAAGGTGATTTCGCAGACGTCGGCTATGGCGGTATGCGCAAGCCGCAGTTGCAGGCTGGGCAGAATATCTATGACCCGAGCAACTTTTCCCTGGCCGAGGTGGAGTGGGAAAAGCACCGCACCACCGATACCGAGAAAAACATCAAACTTGACCTGACCCGAGACTTTTATCTGAACAGCATGCCCTCGCGCCTGGCCTTTGGTGGCAAGCTCAGCCGTCGGCAGAAGGACAATGACCTAGATGTCTGGATCTACGAAGATTTCGACACGCTGGGTTTCAGCGCTGAGCAACTGAATATGCCCGGCTTTACCCGCGGCACGACTGATTACGGCTTGGGCCGCTTCGGGCCGGCGATTTCCGACAACGCGGTAAAAGACTTAATCAGCGGCCTGAATCGTGACGAATTCTACGATGAACAGGAATCGCGCATCAACGACTTCACTATCGAAGAAGATATCAACGCCGCCTATGTGATGAACACTCTGGATATTGATGACCTGCGCATCATTGCCGGTCTGCGCTATGAAGGCACTCGCATGAAAGCCCAAGGCACCGGGCTGGATGAAAATGGTTTTTTTGCCAATAACACCAGTAAGAAATACGACCACTGGCTGCCCGGCTTACACGGTATCTATCAGCTCAATGACAAGACCCAGATCCGCGCGGCCTGGACCAACAGCGTGGTGCGCCCGACCTTTGGCCAGCTGTTCCCCGGCTTTGTGCTGGATGACGACGAGGCCGAGTTTGGCAATCCTAATCTCAAGCCCCTAGAGTCTGCTAACTTTGACCTCGGCATCGAACATTACATGGGCCGTGCTGGGGCCATCTCCGCGTTCGTGTTCTACAAGGACATCAAAAACTTTGTCTACACCGCCGACATTGCAGGCACCGGCGCCTATACCGACTTCAGCGAAGCCATCACCTCGGTCAACGGTGACAGCGCCAAAGTCTACGGTTTGGAGTTGGCCTACTCGCAGAAATTTAGCTGGTTGCCAGCACCTTGGAATGGCCTATTACTGAACGCCAACGGTACTTTCACCCGTTCGGACGCCGACATCGAACAGTTCGACCCCGATCTTGGCAGCATGCGCAGCCGTAGCATCAGTCTGCCCGGACAATCTGATATCACCGGAAACCTAACACTGGGCTGGGAAAACGACCGTACCAGCCTGCGTTTATCAGCCAACTACAAGTCTGACTATCTGCATGAGGTCGGTAGCGTGCTGGATAAGCGTTATGACTACACGGTTGACGATCAGCTGTTCGTTGACTTTAGCGCCAGCTACTTCCTGCGCGAAAACCTGCAGGTGTTCTTCGAGGCACAGAACCTCACCGACGAATCCTATTACGTCTATACCGGCAAGCGCCGCTACAACAGCCAGTACGAGGAATACGGCCCCAGCTACAAGATCGGCCTGACCCTTAACCACTTCTGATTCAGCACGGGTGGTAGGCGCTCTACCTGCCACCACGCCCCAGACCTTTTATCAGTACGGAAATATTCATGCAGCGATACCCACTTAAACCCCTCGCCGCGCTGGCCCTGTCCAGCCTGTTGTTGGGTTGTTCCAACGCCGACTCCAACAGCTCCACTGCAGTAGAGACGGCCGTTACACCAGCCTCAAGTAAACTACAACACTGGCAGCCGAGCCATGCCGCAGGGGCCGAATCCTGGCAATTGCTGGCGAATAATCAACGGCTGGCTGCGGATGCTAAGGGCATCTGGCTGCTAGACGCCAAGGGCAACCGCCTTGCCCAGCACCCCGGTCACTTTTATAGCTTGGATGTGCGCCAACAGGACGATCAACTGCTGATCGCAACCACCCAGACCAGAAGTCAGCAACCGACCCTGCTGCGCGCCGAAGCCGCCAATCTGCATATACAGCAGCAACTGGTGCTACCGGCCACCAGTTACCGTATCGAAAACCTCTGTCTGTATCAGGACGAATCGAAAAATCTGCATCTGTTCGTGGTCGGCGAGGAAGGTATGGGCGATCAGTGGCTGGTCGGCAACCCCAGCGGCCTGCTGGATAGCGCCGCCCATGTACGCAGCCTACGCCTACCTCCGGAAGGCGAGCACTGTGCAGTAGACGATCAACAGCACCTGTTATATGTCAGCGAGGAAAGCATCGGTATCTGGGCCTATGGCGCCCATCCCGAAGCAGAACAGAGCCGCCAGCCGGTGGATATGGTCAAGCCCTTTGGCGCCATTCAGCACATGGTAGCGGGCTTGGCTACTGTACCCGGCGGCCTGCTAGCCCTGGATGCCGATGCCCAGCAACTGCACCGTTACCGCCTGAGCGAGGATGGCTGGGACAGCCTTGAGCCCATCACACTGGACGGCAGCATCGAGCCAGAACGCCTCACTGTACACAGCGCCGAAAGCCAGCATCAATTGCTGCTGGTCGATGGCGACGACGACAAGCTCTACCAGACCCGTATCGACTGGCCGGTCAGCGCCCTGCCTGCCACTGCCAAGCTGCCAGTACTGCTGCCCACCGTACAGACCGAGCTGATTCCCAGTCCCGGCGATGCCGCCGATGACCCGGCTATCTGGCTACACCCCAGCGACCCGAGTGCGTCCAGAGTACTGGGCACCGACAAACGCAACGGTTTGGCGGTATACGATCTTAACGGCAAGCAACTGCAGTATCTGCCGGTCGGCCGACTGAACAACGTCGATGTGCGCCACGGCTTCCAACTGGGTGAGCGCCAAGTCGACCTAGCGGTGGCCAGCAACCGTGACCACAACAGCCTGCAGGTGTTTACCATCGATCCTGCCAACGGCCAGATCAGCGAACTGGGCCAGATTGCCACTGCCCTGTCGGACATCTACGGCCTCTGTATGGGTCAAAGCAATGACGGTGCCATGTACGCCATTGCCAACGACCAAGATGGGCGCTTTGTGCAATACCGACTGGACGGCAGCCAAGGCGAGCTTAGCGGCACGCTGGTGCGCGAATTTGCCGTCGCCACCCAACCGGAGGGCTGCGTGATGGATGATCAGCGCCAACGCTTATTTATCGGCGAGGAAGACACAGCCGTGTGGGCGCTGGATGCAGGTGAAAACGCCTCCACCGAGATGACCCGTGTGATCGGCATCGGCGGCCTGATCGAAGCAGACATCGAAGGGCTGGCTATCTATCAGCATCCGCAACATCCTTATCTGGTGATCTCCAGTCAGGGTAATGATAGCTACGTGGTGATTAATGCCGAACCACCCTATCAGCTGCGCGGCAGTTTTCGTGTCGGCCTGAACAGTGCCCTAGGCATTGATGGTGTATCCGAAACCGATGGCTTAGAAGTCACCTCAGCCAACCTCGGCGGGCAATGGAGCCAAGGCATGCTAATGGTGCAGGACGGACGCAAACGTATGCCTGAAGGCAACCAGAACTACAAATTTGTGCCATGGCAGAGCATTGCCGACGCATTACAACTCGACTAATGGAGAACCTACCCTTGCCTATACCGACAACACACAGCATGTCACCTTGGACACTGATCGCTGACGCCAGCCTGCTGGTGCAACTGGTTATGTTGATCCTAATCTTGGCCTCAATCATCTCTTGGTTTCTGATTGTTCAGCGCAGCAGCCTGATGAGCTCCGCAGGGAATTCGCTGACGCGCTTCGAACAGAGCTTCTGGAGCAAAGGCACTAATTTGGGCCAGTTATACCAGACGCAAACAGCAGAAACCCCAGGCGTGGAAGGCATTTTCCACGCCGGCTACCATGAGTTCGCCCACCTGAGTGATCAGGAAAGCGAGCCCGACGCGGTCATGGAAGGTGTCCAGCGTGCCATGCGCGTGGCCATTTCCCGAGAAGAGGAACGACTAGAAAAACACCTGCCGTTCCTTGCCACCGTCGGCTCAGTCAGCCCTTATATCGGCCTATTCGGGACCGTATGGGGCATCATGAACTCTTTTATCGGCCTGTCCCAAACCGAGCAGGCTACCTTGGCGGCGGTCGCTCCGGGCATCGCTGAAGCTCTGATCGCCACCGCCATTGGCCTGTTCGCTGCAATTCCTGCAGTGATCGCCTACAACCGTTTTGCTGCCCGCAGTGAAGGGCTGATCAGCCGCTATTACACCTTCGCCGAAGAGTTCTCGACCATCCTTCATCGCCGACTGCACAACCGGAAGGGGAGCTAAGCCATGCGCCCGGTTCGGAGAAAGCTGCGGCCCAATGCAGAAATGAACGTGGTGCCTTATATCGACGTGATGCTGGTGTTGCTGGTGATCTTCATGGTCACCGCACCAATGATCACTCAAGGCATCCAGATCGAACTGCCGAAGGTCGCCAGCGAAGCCATGCCCAACAATGATCCGCTGAATATCGTCACCCTGTCGATTGATGATCAGGGGCATTACCACTGGAACGAGGGTGACACGGTGAATACCGAAGACTACAGCGACAGCAGCGAGTCGTTGGAAGAGATGCGCCAACACATCAGTGCGTTGGTTGTTGCCCGTCCCGAGACCCAGGTATTTATCCGTGCCGACCGCCACGCCGATTACGGTCTGGTGATCGAAGGTATGGCCGCCCTGCAACAGGGTGGCATCAGCCGCCTGGGTCTGATCACTGAGGCCCCCTGACAACATGAACAACCTGATCCCTAACCCCGCCCCGCTTTCACGCCGTCGCCCGGAGCACTGGCTGGCATCAACGCTGGCCACCGGCCTGATACATGGCGTCGCCGTGTTGATGCTCTGGCACAGCTGGTCGCCGCAGGCCCCACCCAGCGCACCACAGACGGTGATGATTACCCAGCTAGTCACTCTGCCCAGTCCAACGCCGGAGCCAGAACCTGAGCCTGTACCGGAGCCAGCGCCTGAGCCAGAACCGGTTGTCGAAGCCCAGCCTAAACCACCCGAACCACAGATCGATCAGGGGGAAATCGCCCGTAAGCGACTGGAGCAACAGCAGCAGCGCGTGCAAGAAGAGCAACAACGGCTCGCCCAGCGACGCTTGGAGCAACAGCGACAACAAGAACGCGAACAACTGGCCCGCCATGAACAACAGGAACGTGAGCTGGCCGAACAACGCGCCCGCGAGCAGCAACGGCTGGCTGCCGAAGCCCGTGCGCTAGCCGACGCAGACGCTGCACGCCGCGCCGCTGAACAAGCCGCCATTGCCCAGTACCAGCCAATCAGCAAGAAGCCGCCGGCCTACCCGCGCCGCGCACTGGATAGCGGGAAGGAAGGAGACTGCACAGTGACCTACACGGTGACTCGTGAGGGCCGGGTAAAAAACCCGCAGGTAGTCGATGGTGCCTGTGACGACCCGATGTTTGAGCGCCCCTCACTGAACGCCGCCAACAGTTTCCGTTACCAGCCGCGCCTGATTAACGGCCAGCCGGTGGAGGTATCCGGTATCCGCAATACCTTCCGCTATCGCATCCAATGACGGAGAGAACATGAGACAAGAACATCAGCATTACCACGCCGACCTCGCTGCGGTAGACGATCGCCGGCTCAACCCCAGTCAGGCCGCCGATCTCGACACCATCATTAACCGCAGCCGCCGCCAAGTAATCAAGGGCGGCCTGGCACTGGCCGCCATCGGCTTGTTCGGCGGTGGTCTACTTGGTTGTCAGCGCCATCCCGGCGCCCCGACCGCCGCTCCGCTGATGGGCTTTACCGGTGTAGCGGCGCAGACTTCGCCAACCTTCGACCAAGTTGTGGTAGCCGATGGCTACACCGCCCAGCCCTTCTTCAGCTGGGGCGATGCGGTGCTGGATAACGCCCCCGCGTGGCTGGATGACGCCTCCCAGGACTGGCAGGTGCAGCTGCTGCAGGCCGGTGACAACCACGACGGCATGCACTTCTTCCCCTTCGAAGAGGCCCCCAACGAACATGGCTTGCTGGTGCTCAATCACGAATACATCAACCCCACCCTGCACCCCGATGGCCTGACCTTTGCCCAGCTGGAAGACGGTCGGCGCCAGCGGCCAATCGATCAGGTACGTAAAGAACAGGCCGCCCATGGCGTCAGCGTGCTGGAAATCCGCCGCAATGCCGAGGGCCAGTGGCAGCGGGTAGCAGGCTCGCGTCTGCACCGGCGCATCAGCGCCATGACTCCGATGGCCATCAGCGGCCCACTGGCCGGGGACCTCCGTATGCGCACCATCAGCGATCCCAGCGGCACCGAAGTGCTGGGCACGCTCAATAACTGCTCCATGGGCGTGACGCCTTGGGGCACCTACCTGACCTGTGAAGAAAACTTCCACAACTACTTCGTCAACCGCAACGCCGCCGACCATGCGGCCCGCCCGACCCATCAGCGCTACGGCATCGGCCAAGGCCAGAGCAGTGCCTATTACGCCTGGGAGTCGGTGGATCCGCGCTTCGATGCCACACCGGATCCCACCCAGAACCACCTTGGCCATGTGAACGAGCCAAACCGCTTCGGCTGGGTTGTGGAGATCGACCCCTTCGACCCCGACAGCAAACCCATCAAGCGTACCGCCATGGGCCGTTTGGGTCGGGAATGCTCGGTTGTCTCGCTAGGCGATGACGGCCGCATGGCGGTCTATTCCGGCGACGACGCCCGGGGCGAATACGTCTGGAAATTTGTGCCCGATGGCCGCCATGACGCCAGCAACCCCAGCGCCAGCCGCCAGTTGCTGGATAGCGGCACCCTGTATGCCGCCCGTTTCGATGAGAATGGAACAGGACAATGGCTGCCACTGATCTGGGGCGAGCACGGCCTGACCGATGACAACGGCTTCGCCGATCAGCAGGCCGTCTTGCTCAACGCCCGTGGTGCTGCCGATATCCTCGGCGCCACACCGATGGACCGCCCGGAATGGGTCGCCGTGCACCCGGTCAGCCGCGAGGTGTATATCACCCTGACCAACAACCGCGACCGCGGCAGTCGCTTCCCGCTGGACGCCGCCAACCCCAGAGCCAACAACCAGCACGGCCAGATCATACGCTGGCGCGAAGCCAATACCGACCCGACCGCCACCACCTTCGAGTGGGATGTGTTCTTGCTCGCTGGCGATCAGCCCGGCGCCACAGACGCTGACGGCCAGCCATTGCTAGACAACCTGATCGGCAATATCAATGGCGACATCTTTTCCTCCCCCGACGGCCTGGCCTTCGACGGCGCCGGCCGCTTGTGGATCCAGACCGACTCCGACGAAGAGGCGGCTCACACGGTCAATACTGGCTGTAACCAACTGCTCTGCGCTGATCCGCAGACTAAAGAAGTACGCCGCTTTCTGGTCGGCCCACGGGGCGGCGAGATTACCGGTATTACCTGGACTCCCGATTACCGCACCCTATGGATCAACGTCCAGCACCCCGGCATCAGCTACCCCGCCAGCGACGGCCACAGCCGTCCCCGATCCACCACCGTGGTTATTACCCATGACCAGGGCCAGGTGATTGGCAGTTGATCACTTCCATGGGCTACCGCCCCAATCCAGCCTTTGCCAATGGATTACTTCAGCGTTGCGCGCTTCGTAATGACAATAGGGGGTGATGATTGGAAAAAATTCACGTCCCCAGGCTATTGCGAGCCACTGGTGGCGGCAATCCAGCACGCGCCTTTGCACCAATACCAAGCCACCTACTATAAGGAATAAACATGAAACTCCGCACCCTGTTACCTACCTGCCTACTGCTCGCCAGCGCGCTGGCTCCGGCGCTGACCAGCGCCGCTGAACCCGTGCTGCGCTTCGCTATTCTTGGCGACGCCGAGCCCAAACCCAAGGCAGAATTCCCCGGCGTGTCCGCGGCCGTCGGCCACGTCAACCACCTGACCGACACCCTCAATCTGGACTTTGTCATCGGCGTCGGTGACATCGCCCACAAGGGCACCGAGCTGCAATACGAAGCCGTCACCCCGGTACTTCAGCGCTTGACCTTGCCGTTCTACCCGATCATGGGCAACGAAGAACACGACTCCACCGTGGAGCGTTATATGGAATACGTCCAGCGCTGGAATGAAGGCAAGGTCAAGATCGAGGGACCCAGCTACATCAAGGAGTTCGACCAACTGGCACTGGTCATGGCCTCGCCCGACGAAGGCCGGGACTTCAATGACCAAGGTGTCGCCTGGGTGAAACAGCAGATCCAGCAGCTGCATCCCAAGCCCGTGCTGCTAGTCGTGCATGGCGCTCCCGCCGGCACCTTCCCCGAGCGCGCCGACAAGGGCATTCACCACCCAGGCTTCGCCGAAGTCAGCGCCCAATCCAACCTGATTGCCATGATCTCTGGCGACCTGCACATGGATCTGGAGCGCTCCGAGCACTCCAAACAGATCGACGGCGTGCATCACCTGCACATCCCTGCACTGGAACGCACCAAGATCCCGGATGAAGACCATCACGTGCCGATGTTCCGCGTATTGACGGTTATGGATGACAACCAAGTGATTGTGGATACCTACCAGGTGGGACTGGATGGCCCGCTAGAGCGACATGACTATCGCTTTAAACTGGAACGAGCAGTGCAGAAGTAACGCTCGGCAGCCCTCCGACAGTCTTTGCTCGGCTGTCGGTTCCTGTAAGAATGAGCCAAGCCATTTGAATGATCGTTATGCCACCGCATGGTCTCATCGTGACCATGTTGCTTGTGTTCGCGCTATATCGAGCCATACGAACACACAGTGCAACCGAAAAGGCATCGAAAAACATAAATCCGGCGCGTAACCACAACCCAGAAACAAAAAAGGCCCACATTGCTGTGGGCCTTTCTGTATATGGTGCCGGCACCAAGAGTTGAACTCGGGACCTACTGATTACAAGTCATCACGCCAAATCTGACCCTTGCTAAGGGTTCAAAGCACCTCACAGATCATCATTCTTTCTGTGAGGTAAACATGAAAAAAGTAGCCGTTATTTCCACTAAAGGTGGCGTAGGCAAAACCACAACAGCAGTCAACCTAGCAGGTATTGCTGCTGATGCTGGAAAGCGTGTTCTGCTCCTTGATCTGGACATTCAACCAACTCTGTCCAGTTATTTCCACCTAGAAGCCGAAGCTGATGGTGGCATATTTCAGCTCGTTGGCTTCAACGAGACTCGCCACAGCGAAATCATCTCCGGTACCTCCATACCGAATCTTCATGTCATCAAGTCAAATGATGATCAGGGCCAGCTGAACAGTCTGCTACTTAACGCTGCTGACGGTCGCCTACGACTTCTCCGTTTACTGGAAGCATTTAAAGACGATTACGACTTGGTTGTCATGGACACCCAAGGCGCACGCTCCGTCACGCTCGAAATGGCACTGCTGGCAGCTGACACCGCAATCTCTCCAATTATCCCGGAGCTACTCGCAGCACGTGAGTTTCGGCGTGGAACCATAGCGCTGTTTGATGAGCTTAGTAGCTATCAATACATGGGTATTCAGCTGCCAGAGTTGCAGGTCTTTATCAACAGAGCCGATGCAGTCACAACTGATGCACGATTGATTACAGAAAACCTGCACAGCACATTTGATGGTGATTCAGGCATTCGCGTACTCAACACATCTGTTCCCAACCTAGCCTCGTACCGACGCGCAGCAAGTCTTTCAATGCCTGCCCACCGAATTGAAACACGCAAACCGTCAGGCAGAAAAGCTCCGTCAGCATTGGAAACAATGACTGCACTGGCCATTGAGCTTTTCCCAGAGTGGGCAGATGACTTTCGACAGCTAACCCCAGAGAAAGTAAACAGCATGTTTGATACTTCTACGCTTGCTCAGCTTGAAGTTGAGGAAGGTCGCGAATGACTACCTTATCCACATCTACACCCTACTCGTTCGAAGCAGAACACGCCGTACTAGGCGGCCTGATTCTGGACAACCAGACTTGGGACCTAATTGCCGGAGTGCTTACCGAGTCGGATTTCTTTCAGTTTAACAATAGGCAGCTATTCAAACTGATTCGCGAACTTTCCGAGCGCAGCGAGCCATTTGATGTCATTACTATTTCCGAGCTTGCCATGCAACGCGAGATGGGCAGCCAAGAGTTTTTGGCCTACGTTGGTGAAATCTGTCTCAACACCCCTTCTACTGCAAACATTGAAGCCTACCGCGACATTGTTCGAGAGCGCTCACAGCTGCGACGACTGATCAAGATTGGCCATGATTGCACCCGCTTGGCCAGCTCTAAAGAGGCTGTCAGTGAAGATGTACGTGAGGAAATTGAGCGGGAGTTGTTCACGCTTTCGTCCGAATCAGCCAGCAATTTTACCGACCTCCGGGCGGTCATGCTGGAGGTGATTGATGAAGTGGATTTCGCCGTTCAAAACAACATCAGCTTACTAGGTCTAGACACTGGACTGATCGACCTAAACAACCTTACTGGCGGTTGGTTTACAGGTCTCAACATACTTGCAGCACGGCCTTCAATGGGAAAAACAGGTCTGTGTCTCAGGTTCATCCAAGCAGCTTTAGACACATTACCTAAAGAACAAACCGTCCAATTCTACAGTTTGGAAATGCCCTCAAAACAAATTGCATACAGGCTTGCAGCCTTAATCGGCAAGCTCAACATGCAGAAGCTTCGGAGCGGGAAACTTGACGATGAAGGCTGGGCAAAATTAGCCGCCGCCGTTGCTAAAATTAACGAATTGCGCGATCGCCTAGTCATCGACGATGACAGCCACATGAACCCATCAAAACTTCGCTCAAAAGCACGCCGAGCAGCAAGGCAGTTTGGGAAGCCGGGGCTCATTGTGGTTGATTATCTTCAGCTCATGCACTCATCCCAGAAACGTGAAAATCGTAATCTTGAAGTTGCTGAGATTTCAGGCGGTCTCAAAGCCTTATCCAAAGAAATGGACTGCCCCGTGATCGCTTTGTCACAGCTTAACCGCAGCGTCGAGAACCGTCCCAACAAGCGGCCAAACAATAGCGATCTTCGTGACTCCGGCTCCCTTGAGCAAGATGCCGATCTCATCATGTTCATTTACCGAGACGAGTACTACAACGAGGATTCGGATGAGAAAGGTATTGCAGAAATAATTCTAGGTAAAAACCGGAACGGCCCAACCGGCGTTGTCAGAGCTGCATTCATTCCAGATCAGATCCGGTTTGACAACCTTAACTACGCCAACATGGAAGGGGGGCGAGGATGAACAGCAAAGATATTATTACATTCACAATCGAGTGTAGCTTGCCCAGTTTCTCCAGCTTTATCGACATGCTGGAAAGCCAGCAAAACAAAAGCAATTTGTACGAGCACAAAAGTATTCGTACAACCAATCATCAAGCCAGCCTAGTGCGCAATCGCTGTGTTGTCTGTCTTTTCGGAGTAACGGATAGCTTTACTGTGATGGGCTGTATCGCAAGACAGCTCAAAGCAGTTAACACAATCTACAGCTCACCGGTTTTTTTAAAAGCATTCTCAGTTATTAACCAGGAGCAGCACTCATGAATACCAAGGTCACCAAGGAATTGATTGAAAGGCAGATGGGAGCCAAAGGTTTTTCATCGAATGCAGCTCCGCTCAAACGTCTCACTGATCCCCTACAAGACACACCCATGGTGGTCACTCTAGATCAGCTACGCTCGTATGAACATAACCCGCGTAAAACACGCAACCCTCTATATGAAGAGATCAAGGCATCAATTAAAGCCCGTGGGCTGGATCAACCACCGCTCATTACACGTCGCCCTGGTGAAGATCATTACATCATAAGAAACGGTGGTAACACCCGACTGGAGATCTTAAACGAACTGTGGCGTGAAACTAAAGATGAGCAGTTCTTCCGTATCCACTGCCTGTTCAAGCCTTGGCAGTCAGAGATCAACGCGTTAGCCGGACACCTTGCTGAAAACGAGCTGCATGGACAGCTAAGCTTTATCGACAAAGCTCAGGGTATCGCTCAAATCAAAGCCATGTACGAGGAGCATGATGGTGAGCAGCTTTCTCTACGCAAGCTTTCTGATCGTCTGAAACAGGATGGCTATCCTGTTTCACATAGCCTTTTAGGGCACATGCTTGAGTGCATCAACAGCATCCTACCTGCCCTGCCCAATACATTGATGCAGGGGCTTGGTAGAGCTCAAGTAGCCAAGCTAATTGTGCTTAAAAACAACCTTACTAAAGTCTGGGACAAATACGACGACAGCGGCAGTGACTTCTTTGAGTTTTGGTTGATGGTCCTAGCAGCGCACGACACTGGCGTAGACTCCTATAACTATGAGGTGATTCAAGATGAGCTTATTGGGCAAATGTCCGCAATGCTGGGACAAAGCTACAATATCCTAGAGCTAGATTTGGCGGTGGCATCAGAAGGTATTGTTAACAAAAACCCGCTCTCAGTTGAGCAACTGGCCAGCATAGCTCAAAACCCACCCCGCCCTGTTGAATCAGATACCGAACATCATGACGTAGAAGACACAGCAACCCAAGTAGTCAGTCCGACTCAAGAGGAAACCCCTGTGGCAAGCAGTGCAACGCACACACGGGAGCCAGCTACTCAAGCTGCAAGATCTTCACAGTCTATTCCTGAAGCTGAGCCAAAGTCTCAATCCGACAAAGACATAGACCCTGAAGCATTTATTGACGGACACATTGTCACCCCTTCTCAAGAAAGCGATACGATTTTGAGAACAAGACAGCAGGTAGCAGTGCACAACGGTGATCAACTGCCTGATTTCAAAGAATCGGTCTTGACCTCCATTCCTGTTACCGCAGGCGGTCCTTCCTCTAGCGTTTCAGATGTCTGGTACATCGAGACACGCATAAAAGACCCACTGAGCCTGCGACACAATATCTGGCTTTTAGTTAAAGATATCTGCTCGACAACTGGCGTTACAGGATTTGGAGCAACAAAAGAAGGTTTAGGGTTTGGCCTTTTTGGCAAACTAGGTACTGATGGCACTCCTATATCACAAGGCGTACAGCTGATGCTGCTATCAATTCTACGCACAACTGACAGCTTTTCTGAGAAAGCACCTATCCCACTCTCATCCGCTCTATTCTCACAAGTCCTGATCGGCGGCTACGACATTACAGTCGGCTTGAACGGCCCTGCGGATGTTGGGTTGGCTCGCCTGGAAGACGCTGAGCTAGTGAAGCTTTTCCGCATCATACGCTTGGCACGAGTACTGGTTGACTTGGAAAAAGAGCTGGTAGAGCAATCTGATGAGGAGCAGAACCATGAATAGGGATTGTAAGTTTACTCCATTATCAAAGGTCACTCCTGTGCCCTCATCCAGCCGAGTACCGGCCAGGATGGCAAATGACAACAAAATAACACCGGTGGCTCCGGTCCCAAGCTACATTTTTAATCAAGCCCTCGTCACGCTGGTCTTACAGGAGGCCAGTGAAGGGAAAATGCAGCGTTGCAAATCATTAGGATTTACGCCTGATCTTGTTTTAAGACTGCAAAGCCTTGCACCCACCAAGTTACATAAAGTGGTCAGTTCCCCGTATTTATGGATTAAACCGTCGATAGATCCTCGAGCTCTTGAATTAATACTGGACAAAATTGATCGTGACGAAGAGCTGGAGCGATTGATCAACCGCGCAATCAAGCTCGGGGCTACTACACCAATGCTGAACAGTTTTTTCGGCCTGTCTCACACCGAAGTTGCTGAGCGACGGCGTACCTTGCAAGTTCAGTCAAGAACCGGACGCCTGCCTGCTCTTAGCAATGAACAGAGACACGCTGTCTGGGAGCGCTGGGTGGCGTTAGTACAGCAGCTTGAAAAGAGCCATGGATGTGAACCTGCAGCTTCAATCCAAAACATCATGAGTGGTGCTGAACTGGACGAAATGAATCAGTTGGACCTCATGCTGGTAATTGCAGAAGAACAAAACATCTTGGTGGGACAAATCTGGCTGGAAATAGCCGAATGCCAGTCAGGAGAGGATGCTTAGCATGAGCAAAGATAACTGGCTAACACTCTCACAGACTATTGACGGAACTGTTTCCGAAAAATGGCCTGAGATTCCTCAGCTCAATCAACCTACTCCCGGAGGGCAAGCATCCTCCTCTGGAGCTGCAGGTTTTGTTTATAGCGGACTGAGACAAGAAATCGTACCTCAGCGCCTGCTACTTGATAGCCGGCTCACACCTTTGGAAAGAAATGGCTGGCTCGTTTTCAAAATGTTGCTTGATAAGCAAGGGTATTCAGTTCCCAGGTACCAGGACTTACAACCATACTTGGCTCAAACTCCCTACGGAGAACAAGCATCACGGGAAACAATTTCAAGAGTCATTGCAATTCTACGCATGACACGCTGGATCAGCTTGTTAGCACAGGGACGTGATAGCGGTACGGGCCGGATAGTCGGCAATATGTACATACTGCACGAAGATCCTGTAACAGTGCAGGAAGCAGAAATGATTGACACTGGCTACGCTGAGCTTGTGACTAAAAACCTACATCACAACATTAAGTCAGTGCGAATCGTCGCTGGGAACGTTGCAGAAGAACTTGCAGAAGCTGCAGGCACTGTTATCCCCACACGACTTGATATTCTGCAACAAAGAATTGAGAACACAAGCTCAAGCCAACAAAAAGTGCCTCGCAGTTCGGATTCCGAACGCGGAAAAATTACCCTAGTTCGGAATCCGAACTCAGCAAAAAAACCTAGTTCGGAGCCTAGGGCCTGTTGACGTTTGCCCGTAAGTCATTGAAAAAAAGAAGCAAACTCGTAATATTTAAGCTCCTACACAACGAGTTTGCTATGCCCCGATTCATGCTCAGCGATGAGCACTGGTCGAAGCTAAAAGGAATGATGCTTCAAGAAAATATTTATAACAAGTATGACTTACGCATGGCTGTTGAAGGAATGCTGTACCGGCTGCGTGTTGGTTGTGCGTGGCGAGATTTACCGTCTTGTTTTGGACGATGGAATTCGGTCTACAAAAAATTTAATGAATGGTCAAAAAAAGGAAAATGGCTCACGTTGTTTAAAACGCTTGCCCGAGAGCCTGATACCGAGTGGATATTTATCGATGGCAGCTATGTTAAAGCCCATCAACACAGCGCAGGCGCTCAAGGTGTTGAGCCGCAAGCAATCGGTAAAAGTCGTGCAGGCAATACAACTAAAATTCATTTAGCTGTTGATAGTTACGGCTTACCCATTGAGTTTACAGTGACGGGTGGCGAAATTCATGACAGCACTGCAGCCAGTGAACGGATTGAAAAACTACCGCCTACGACCGCGATAGTAGCGGACAAAGGCTATGATAGCGGAAAGATTCGTGAGCAGATTCAAAGTAAAGGCGCTGATGCGGTTATACCAAGAAGATCAAACTCGGTCGTGGGCAATGGGGGCATGAATTGGCCGTTATACCGTGACCGTCATCTAGTTGAAAATGCCTTTGCGCGCTTGAAGCAATTTCGAGGACTGGCAACGCGATATGATAAGTTAAAACGTAATTATCAAAGTGTTGTCACCATGGCTTGTGGGTTTTTATGGCTAAAATGTAATGAAACGTCAACAGACCCTAACTGCAAAAGCCGTGCGGGCAACTGGTTTAACCTGCAAGCGCATCATAGAAAACTCCCCTTATATTGGCAAAAACACAGTGCGGTAAACCTCACTGGTGTTGCAGGGGATATTGACAAGTCGCTATTACAAAGCGATGACTAACAGGTGAACGTTCAGTGACAGACTGTCAGCAGCACACTAAAAGCGCACTAAACTCAACACAGAGTAAGCTGGTTCTTCATAGGGATGTGCTGCTTTCAGAGCGGCAACTGCTTGCTGAATATGGGTCGCTGCGACCACCATTTCCACACGCCATTCAGGCACTTTCTCTAAGCGATCCTGGCTACCAATAAAGGGTTGGCTGCCCGCCATGGGTTTAAACTGCCCTTCACCTAGCACTTGCCAGCAGCAGTTTTGATAATCACCAATTTTGCCCGCACCCACAGCAAAAACCGCCTGCTTAACAACTTCAAGATGGCTTGCAGGAACGTAAAAATGCAATGCGTACATAGTATCGATCCAGCCTTTTCAACAGGTTAAAGGTGAGATTTCAGTCGAGGTGCTTTACAATAAGGTATAACTTTATAGAGGAGTGTCTTAGTGATTGCACCACGTTTTGCACCACTGGTTTTTGCTGTTTTGATGTCAATCTATATGGTTACCGCAATGACCTTTGTGATTACTTGGGTCAATACAGGTATGTCTGCTGGTTTTAGCTTACGTTGGTTTCGAGCTTTTTATATCGCTTGGCCAATTGCATTTATGCTTATTATGATTGGTGCGCCGCGCCTACAAAAAATTGTTGCCAAGCGCATCAAACCTATTGATTAAAACCTTTATCTAGCTAGCGCATACGGCGTACAACCCTATGCGCTGCTGGGTGAGTTAAATCTTACGTAAAATCACGCTGCCTATTGAATAGCCCGCACCAAACGAACTAAGAACACCAATAGCACCACTTGCCAAGTCATCTTGGTGCAAGTGCAGGGCAATCACAGAACCAGCCGAACTGGTGTTGGCGTAGGTATCTAAAATCACTGGTGCTTCTGTTTCTGTAGCATCACGGCCAAGCAAGCGGCGAATAATCAACAGGTTCATATTTAAGTTGGCTTGGTGCAGCCAAAAGCGCTGTACATCCTGCACATCAATCTGATTACTTGCTAGATGCTCAGCAATCAAGTTTGAAACTTTAGGGCAAACCTCACGGAAGACCTTGCGACCCTCTTGTACAAAAAGCTTGTCTTCAGCGCCAATGCCTTCTTCTGCACAGCGATTTAGGTAGCCAAAGTTATTACGGATATTATTCGAAAACTGCGTCAGCAATTTAGTGCTCACCACTTCAAACTGATGCTTGGAGTCCGCTGATTCAGCCTCCTCCAACACAACTGCAGTACAGGCATCACCAAAAATAAAATGGCTGTCACGATCGCAGAAGTTTAAGTGCCCCGTACAAATTTCCGGGTTCACCATGAGAATGGCACGGGCTTGATCGGTTTGAATTGCATTAACAGCAGCTTGAATGCCAAAGGTGGCTGAAGAACACGCGACATTCATATCGTAGGCAAAGCCTTCAATGCCTAAAGCTGCCTGCACTTCGATGGCTACTGCTGGGTAAGCGCGCTGCAAGTTTGAGCACGCAACAATCACCCCATCAATATCCGCGGCGCTACGGCCTGCGCGCGCTAGGGCTTCTTGCGCAGCAACCACTGCCATTTCACAAAGGATACCCCACTCGTCATTGGAACGCTCGGGGATACGTGGTTTCATCCGCTGTGGATCTAAAATACCTGCTTTATCAATAACAAAGCGGCTTTTAATTCCTGATGCTTTTTCAATAAACGCTGAACTGGACTCTGGTTTAGCTTCAATTTCACCGCTAGCAATTTCTGCAGCGTGCTCAGCATTAAACTGTTGTGACCACGCATTAAAGGCGGCAACCAACTCATCATTGGAAATGCTTTGCGCGGGTGTAAATAGGCCTGTACCACTGATTACGACTTTTTTCACGGTCAATCCTCTGCAGAAGCCGCGCGGCATGCGGCTGTGTTGACGCTGCCCAATCATCGCAGGCAACACTTAATCATTTGATAATACAGTATAGGTTAGCAGAACAACGCGTAAACACCTTAGGGACTTAAGCCCAATCGTTATCATCGGTAAACGCACCTGCAACCTAACATTAGGTTTTATTGCTTAATTACTCGATAGCAACAACTCGCAATTCTTTAGGCATGGAAAAAGTTACATTCTCTGGACGCCCCTCAAGCTCTTCAGCCATCTGTGCGCCCCAGTCACGTAGGCAATCAATCACACCTTGTACCAACACTTCAGGCGCCGAAGCACCTGCAGTCACACCAATCACTGCTCCTTGCTTAAACCAGGCTTGGTCTAAGTCCTGCGCACCATCAATTAAGTACGCCGGCGTCCCCATGCGGTCTGATAACTCACGCAAACGATTGGAGTTAGAGCTATTAGGACTGCCCACAACTAATACAACGTCACAGGCTTGCGCCAGTTGTTTTACCGCATCTTGACGGTTTTGCGTGGCATAACAAATATCATCTTTACGCGGTCCGCTAATCGCAGGAAAGCGCCCTTTCAAAGCATCAATGACTCGACTGGTATCATCCATCGACAAAGTGGTTTGCGTTACAAAAGCTAAAGTCTCAGGCGCCTTAACTTGTAAAGTGGCGACATCTGCTTCATTTTCCACCAAATAAATATGTCCGCCATGGCGCTCATCATATTGGCCCATCGTACCTTCAACTTCTGGGTGTCCAGCATGGCCAATGAGTACGCACTCGCGCCCTTGATTACTGTAGCGCACAACTTCTAGATGCACTTTTGTGACCAGCGGACAGGTTGCATCAAAGACTTTTAAACCACGGCGATCAGCTTCATCGCGCACCGCCTTGGATACGCCATGGGCACTAAAAATGACAATATTATCGTCGGGAACTTGATCCAACTCCTCCACAAAAATGGCCCCACGGGCACGCAAGTCTTCAACCACAAATTTATTATGAACCACTTCATGACGCACGTAGATAGGCGGTTGAAAAACCTCTAACGCTCGATTAACAATTTCAATTGCACGATCAACACCGGCACAAAAACCCCGTGGATTGGCTAACTTAATGCGCATCAATACCGCCTCTACATTGTTACTGGTTGTTTTGCACCGTGAATATTTCCACGTCGAAAGTGATGACCTTACCGGCTAACGGATGGTTAAAATCAATCGTCACTTGCTGATCATCAAACTCTTTAACCACGCCTGGCATTTCACCACCGGCAGCATCTTTAAAGATCACCAACACACCATAGTCCAAATCCATACTATCGAATTGAGTGCGTGGCATGGTTTGCAAATTTTGCTCATTGGGAATCCCAAAGCCCTGCTCTGGCGGGATTTGAAAACTGCGTTTATCACCCGCTTTCAGGCCAAATAAAGCCCTTTCAAAACCGGGCAGCAAACTGCCATCACCCACTGTAAAAGTAGCTGGGTCTTTTTCAAAATTACTGTCAACCACATCCCCGTTATCAAACTTCAACGCAAAATGCAGGCTTACCGTACTGTTTTGCCCTATTCGCTGCTCACTCATTACTCTGCGCTCCAGTTGAACTGCTGCTTGCTTGTTTAGTGCCGCGAAACATATCCAATGCGAGCATTACCGCTCCCACAGTGATTGCACTATCGGCAATATTAAAAGCAGGGAAATACCACTGGGTTTTCCAGTGCACTAAAATAAAATCGACCACATGGCCTAAGATAACGCGATCATACAAATTGCCGATTGCGCCACCGAGCACCAACGCTAAAGCAATCGCCAGCCAAGTTTCGTTGGCTTTAAGACGCTTTAACCAAATCACTAGCACTACGCTGACTGCCAAAGCAATCACGGCAAAGAACCAGCGCTGCCAACCCGCCTCGTTAGCTAAAAAACTAAAGGCAGCGCCACGGTTGTAAGCCAGAGTCCAGCTAAACACATCAGGAATAACGACCGCTTGCTCATACAAATTAAAGTTGCTGTCAAACCAATGTTTAGTGATTTGATCAGCAGCAATAATCAAGAGACTGAGCCACAGCCATGCCAGCTTGCCAAAACGCGCAGTCATTAACCTGCACTCCGATAGGTGACGAAAGAGTTATGCATAGTGACGTACTTCACCTGCACCATCTAAGTTGTCTGCACAGCGGGCACAGACATCTGGGTGCGCTGCCACTGAGCCAACATCAGCACGGTGATGCCAGCAACGGGCACACTTAGGCTCGCTGGATTTACTGATATGCAGCTTCAGGCCTTCCAACTCAGTGCTCACTGCATCTTCCGGGGCCTGGGCTAAATCAGCCACTTGCGCAGTCGAAGTAATCAGCACAAAGCGCAGCTCATCGCCTAAACGATTGAGTTTTTCTACCAGCGCAGGATCTGCATACAGAGTCACTTGCGCCTGCAGGTTACCGCCAATCACTTTAGCATTGCGCTGGTTTTCCAGCTCTTTGTTCACCGCAACTTTAACCGCCATCAGCTCAGCCCAGTAGGCACTGCTCAACTTACTCTCGGCAGGCAAACGCGACAAACCTTCGTACCAAGTATTGAGAATAACTGACTCATTACGCTCACCGGGTAAGTGCTGCCAGATTTCGTCTGCGGTAAACACCAAAATCGGTGCAACCCAACGTACCAAGGCCTCAGCAATGTGATACAGCGCGGTCTGACATGAGCGGCGCGGTAAGCTGTCTTCACCGGTGGTGTACTGACGGTCTTTAATGATATCCAGATAGAAGCCGCCCAACTCTTGTACGCAAAAGTTATGAACCTTTTGATACACATTGTGGAAGCGGTATTCGTCGTAGGCCTGCACCACTTCATCTTGCAAGCGCGCAGCCGCATCCACCACCCAGCGATCCAGCTCAATCATCTGCTCAGCGGGCACACAGTCAGTGGCCGGATCAAAACCATCAAGGTTCGACAGCAAGAAGCGCGCGGTATTACGGATACGGCGGTAAGCATCAGCGCTACGCTGCAAAATGGTGTCAGAGACAGCCATTTCACCGGAGTAATCTGCCGACGAAGTCCACAAGCGCAAAATATCAGCACCCAAACTATTGGTAACAGTTTGCGGCGCAACCACGTTACCCAATGACTTGGACATCTTGCGGCCATTTTCATCCACGGTAAAACCATGGGTCAGCAAACCACGGTACGGTGCATGGCCATCAATGGCACAACCGGTCAACAAAGACGAGTGGAACCAGCCGCGGTGTTGGTCCGAGCCTTCCAAATACAGGTCAGCACGTGGGCCGTGAGCATGCCCGAGCGGGTGCGAGCCACGCAATACATGCCAATGGGTGGTACCTGAGTCAAACCAAACATCCAAGGTGTCGGTCACTTTTTCGTAATCCGCCGCCTCTGCGCCTAAAAGCTCAGCAGGGTCTAACTTAAACCACGCCTCAATACCTTCTTGCTCGATACGCTGCGCCACCTCTTCCATTAGCTCAACAGTACGCGGATGCAGCTCACCGGTAGCTTTATGCAAAAAGAAAGGTATCGGCACACCCCAGTTACGCTGACGAGATATACACCAGTCTGGACGTCCGGCAATCATATTATGCAAACGTGCCTTACCCCAAGCTGGGGTAAACTCGGTTTCTTCAATGGCCTGTAAAGCACGTTCACGTAATGGCGCACCCTGTTCAGGCTGCTTATCCATGCCCACAAACCACTGTGCCGTAGCGCGGTAAATCAGTGGGGTTTTGTGGCGCCAGCAATGCATGTAGCTGTGTTCGATTGGCTCATACTTGAGCAATGCGCCCACTTCTTCCAGCTTCGCAACAATGTTGGCATTGGCTTTCCAAATAAACTGGCCGCCAAAGAATGGCAGGTCATCCACGTAGACACCGTTGCTTTGGACTGGGCTGATAATGTCATCATTGGTCATGCCGTAGCGCTTGCAGGTATAGAAGTCATCCTCACCATAAGCAGGCGCTGAGTGCACGATACCAGTACCAGCATCCAGCTCAACATAATCGGCCAAATACACCGGTGCCACACGCTCATAGAAGGGGTGATTAAACTCTAAATGCTCCAATGCATCACCATTACAGCGGGCAATAATCTCGCCTTCGAGACCGTAACGCGTCAGGCTGCTTTCAACCAAAGTTTCCGCTAACAGTAAAATCTTGTCACCCACATCCACCAAGGCATAAATGGCTTCAGGGTGGACGTTGAGCGCTTGGTTACCAGGAATGGTCCATGGCGTAGTAGTCCAGATAACAATCTGAGTATTTTTACTAATTTCTGGCAATGAAAATGCTTGTGCCAACTTAACTAAATCAGTGCTGTTAAAGCCCACGTCAATGGCTTCTGAGCGTTTATCTTGATACTCAACTTCGGCTTCAGCGAGGGCCGAGCCACAGTCAAAGCACCAGTTCACTGGTTTTAAACCTTTGAAAACAAAACCGCCTGCAACCATTTTTGCTAAAGCACGCACTTCACCGGCTTCGTTGGCAAAATCCATGGTCTTGTACGGATTGTCCCAGTCACCCACGACACCTAAACGAATAAACTCCGCTTTTTGCCCAGTGATTTGCTCTTCAGCATAGTCGCGACACAGTTCACGTACTTTATCCGCCGGTAGGTTTTTACCGTGCTTAACTTCAACGCGGTGCTCAATAGGCAAACCATGACAGTCCCAGCCCGGCACATAAGGGGCATCAAAACCCGCTAAGGTTTTACTGCGCACAATCATATCTTTAATGACTTTATTCACCGCATGACCAATGTGGATGCTGCCGTTGGCATACGGAGGGCCATCATGCAAAATAAAACGGGGCCGACCTTCGCCAATCTGACGCATTTTCTGATACAGGTTAATGCTGTCCCAGTGCGCCAGCATTTGTGGCTCACGGGTGGGTAGGCCTGCTCGCATCGGAAATGCCGTTTTCGGCAGGTTAAGCGTCGCTTTATAGTCGGTCATGTCGATTCCAAGTCACTCATTAAAGGGTGTGATAGTGCTGCCAAAGTGTATGTGCTTGCGCGATATCCGCAGCAATTGCCTCTTGTAACAAAGGCAAAGATTCAAAACGTTGCTCGTCACGAATTTTCTGCTGAAAAGTGACAGCAAGATGCTGGCCATATAAATCGCGAGAAAAATTCAATAAGTGCACTTCCAGATGTGCGCGCTGGGTGTTATCTACCGTAGGGCGTGTGCCTATATTAGCAACACCGGGCACATGCCGCCCACTCTGCAGTTGCACAGACACCAAATACACACCATGCAAAGGTGCGCGGTGGCGCTTGAGCTGCACATTGGCAGTGGGTGCGTTTAGGGTTCGACCCAGTTTTTTACCATGCAAAACACGGCCATCAATACTGTAAGGTCGGCCCAGTAAGCGCTGCGCTAAAGTAAAGTCCGCAGCGGCCAAGGCACTGCGCAAGCGAGTGCTGCTGACCCGTTGCCCATCAATTTCTATGGTCGCGGTGGGTTCGACGCTAAATCCATAGCGTTGCCCAGCGTCCTGTAAAAAAGCAAAATCACCGGCGCGGTCACAACCAAAACGAAAGTCATCGCCCACCTGTAAATGCTTAATACCCAACGCTGCAATCAGCACCGTTTGCACAAAGTCGGCTGCACTAAGTTGGCGAAAGCGTTTATTAAAGGCAATACACAGCACCTGATCAATACCCGCCTCGCGAAATAATTGGAGCTTGTCACGCAAGCGAGTTAAGCGCACAGGTGCAGTCTCAGGGTTAAAAAATTCCCGCGGCTGTGGCTCAAAAACAATTACGCAACTGGGTACATTGAGGCGTGCCGCGCTTTTGCGCAGACGCGTTAATATCGCCTGGTGTCCTAAGTGAACACCATCAAAATTACCTATGGTAGCAACGCATCCATGGTGGGATGGTCGTACATTGTGCAAACCGCGAACCAACTGCATATTTGTTATCTTGCCAGAAAAGACTCTGATTATAACCATAGCTAAGGCATTAGAGCACCTTTAGCCCATTTAACGGCGCAGATGACGCATTCTCAGGCCCGTGGCAAACAACGTACCAGCAAACACCAGAACCCCACCGCAGACCAATACCGTTACTTCCCACACTCGGCGCTGCCAGCTCCAGTCAAACCAATCAGCGCTTGGCGCATTCAACCAGAACACCAGCGCCAGCATCGCCGCACAAGCTGCCAACAGTCGTAACAGGAACAACAACCAACCTGGCGACGGCTTGTAGATACCAATGCGGTACAGCCCCCACATTAACAAGCAGGTATTGAGCATACTGGCCAATGATGTCGCCAAAGCTAAACCCACATGCTGCAGTGGCCAGATAAAAATAAGGTTTAGCAGCATATTAACTACCATACATATTATGGCGATGCGCACTGGGGTTTTTAAATCTTGGCGAGCAAAAAAGCCTGGGGCCAATACTTTAATCATCATAAAGGTCAGCACCCCCAATGAGTACGCCCGTAAAGCTGCAGCCGATTGCGTAACATCGTTGGCAGTCATTGCCCCATAGAAAAACAGCGTAGCAATTAACGGTTCAGCCAAAATGGCCAAAGCTAAGGCCGCTGGGACCCCAACCAGCAGCACCATGCGCAGCGCCCAATCAATGGTGGCAGAAAACTCTTCAGGCTTGTCTTTGGAATGCTGTCGCGACAAGGCCGGCAAAATTACCGTGCCAATGGCTATGCCAAATGCCCCTAAAGGTAATTCTGATAAGCGGTCGGCATAATATAACCAAGAAACGCTACCGGTCTGTAAGAAAGACGCTAACACCGTATCCAGCAACAAGTTGATTTGACTGACCGACACACTAAACAAAGCTGGCAGCATCAGCAGCATAATGCGCTTAACACCGGGATCATTGCGTACCACGCGCGGTCGCGGCAGCAAGCGCATCTTCCATAGAAATGGCATCTGGAACAACAGCTGCGCCACTCCAGCAATAAACACTCCCCAGCCTAACGCCATCACTGGCTCAGTAAAATAAGGGGTTAAAAATACAGTTGCGCCAATCATCGACGCATTCAACAACACTGGAGTAAAAGCTGGCACCGCAAAGCGCCCATAACTATTGAGAATAGCGCCACAAAAAGCTGTTAAAGAAATCAGCAACAAATAAGGGAACGTAATACGCAGCAACTCACCGGCCAGTTGCATCTTGCTGGGCTCATCATGGAAGCCTGGGGCAAACAGCATAATCAAATAGGGCGACATCACCACGCCCAGCGCCGTCAGAGCCACTAGGATCAAACCCAGCATGCCTGCGGTGCGGTCCACCAATTGTTTTACTTCGGCAAAGGAGCGCTTTTCTCGATACTCAGACAGCACGGGGACAAACGCCTGAGCAAAAGCACCCTCAGCAAATAAACGGCGTAAAAAGTTAGGAATTTTAAAGGCGACAAAAAATGCATCAGCTGAAGCACCAGAACCAAAGTAGCTGGCGATCACCATATCGCGCACCATGCCCAGCACCCGTGACAATAATGTCATCACGCTCACCACAGCGCTGGAGCGTAAAAGGCTGGAGGACTTTAGTTTAGTGGGTGTATCAACAGCGTTACTCATGGCGCACTCTTCCAAATTCAGCGCACAAGTTTAGTCGCTTGCCCGAGGGGATGCCATAAAGATTGCAGAGAAAGCATGCATTCTGCATGTTGCCTGCGTATACTGCGCTAGCTAACTTGCTGCATGAGTGATTTTAAGGCTCTGGATAGTGCCTATTTATTTATTCTATACCAGCAGCTTGACAATTTAATCACTCGGTCGCATAATTCGCGGCCTATTTTGTTTCATTCAACTAAAAGTTTTCGAGGAGTACGACGTGGCCAACAGCCCTTCTGCCAAAAAACGCGCTAAACAGGCTGATAAGCGTAGAGACCATAACGGTAGCCTACGTTCTATGGTGCGTACCTATATCAAAAATGTAGTTAAAGCCATCGAAGCTAATGATTTAGAAAAAGCCCAAGCAGCTTATAAATTAGCTGTTCCTGTTATCGACCGTATGGCCGATAAAGGCATCATTCACAAAAACAAAGCTGCCCGTAACAAGAGCCGCCTGAACCAGCACATCAAAGCGCTGAGTGAAGCAGCAGCCGCTTAATTGCGACAGCATGTTTAATAAAGAACCGGCTTAGGCCGGTTTTTTATTGCCTATTGATTAGGCCCGCCGCCGCCCCCTGTACAAATCTCCCAGCCGCCCCGTACAACTACCAACCAACAACATACAAAGCCCTAGCCCAACGACTGCCGGGCAGCATTGCCGTATCTATTCTCTAGCGTATAAAAAAGCCCCAATGTCTAAGTCCAGACTTGGGGCTTTATCTATAACGGAGCTACAGTTTACAAAGGCTTGCCACGGTTACCGTGCTGACTGACAAAATCTTGCACTGCAGCCAAGTCATTGGCCAAAACGGTGCAGCGTTCTTCACGCCCAAACAGGTCAGCCATATGCGCTGGCAATACTGGACTGGCGCTTGGCACGGCCTTCTGCACTGCTTCAGGGAACTTAACTGGATGTGCAGTACCGAGCGTTACCATTGGCGTAGCAAGGCTACGGCGGCATTCACGCGCCGCATGCACACCAATTGCTGTGTGCGGATCAAGCAACTCACCCGTCTCCTGATAAACCTGCGCAATAGTGGCACAGGTTTGCTCATCATCTACCGCCAACGAGTCAAATAGTTTGCGAGTTTCAGTCCAACGCTCTTCAGCGACACTCATCTCGCCAGTGGCGCGGAAGCTGTCCATCAACTCAGCCACTTTGGCACCGTCACGGCCGTGCATATCAAACAGCAAGCGCTCAAAATTGGACGACACCATAATATCCATCGACGGCGACAGGGTTGGATGCAGCTCATCTTTGTTATAACGGTTGCCACTCATAAAGCGGTGCAAAATATCGTTACGGTTAGTGGCCACAATCAGCTGATTGATCGGCAGCCCCATATTGCGCGCTAAATAACCGGCAAAAATATCACCAAAGTTACCGGTCGGCACCGAGAAAGCGATGGAACGCTGTGGACCGCCGAGCTGAATCGCCGCATGGAAGTAATAAACGATCTGCGCCATGATGCGCGCCCAATTGATCGAGTTTACCGCCACCAAACGCGTGCCCTTGAGGAACGACTGATCAGCAAAACTGGCTTTGACCATTTCCTGGCAATCGTCAAAGTTTCCTTCAATGGCGATATTGTGAATATTATCGCTCAGCGCACTGGTCATCTGCCGGCGCTGTACTTCAGATACCCGCTGATGCGGGTGCAAAATAAAGATATCGACATTCTCACAGCGACGGCAGCCTTCAATCGCAGCAGAACCGGTATCACCAGAAGTCGCACCCATAATCACCACACGCTCATTGCGCTTAGTGAGGAAGTGATCGAGCAAGCGGCCTAACAGCTGCAGGGCAAAGTCTTTAAAAGCCAAGGTTGGGCCATGGAACAACTCCATCACCCACTCATTGCCATCCAACTGACGTAACGGCGCCACCGCACTGTGCTCAAACACACCATAGGTGTCTTTCAGGATTGCCTTAAAGTCAGCATCCTCAATGCAGCCCGCCACAAAGGGGCGCATCACACGAAAGGCTAATTCGTAGTACGGCAGATCAGCCCATGAGGCGATCTCTTCTACAGTAAAGCGCGGCAAATTTTCTGGCACATACAAACCGCCATCGCTGGCTAAACCGGCTAACAACACATCTTCAAAATTTAACGCAGGGGCTTGGCCACGCGTGCTTATATATCGCATAAGTAACAACCTTTATCAGAGTCGCCTAACTTGAAATTAACCCAACTGTTCAACGCGGATACGCACCACTGCTGCTTGCAAAGCATCCAGTGCTTCTAGAGCAATTATCGCATCATTAATGCGCTGCTCTTCGACGCGGTGCGTGAGCAAAATAATGGGGATTGAACCATCCAGCTCTTCTGCTTCTTTTTGTATAATCGATTGAATATTAATCCCACGCACCGAGAAAATACTTGCCACTTGCGCAAGCACACCAGGGTGATCTTTAGCCTGAATGCGCAAGTAATAGGCACTTTCACACTGGTCAATTGCCAGAATAGGATGCTCAGATAGCTCACCAGACTGGAACGCCAAGGCCGGTACTTGATCCGCAGGTGCCGAGGCCATAAAACGCGCCACATCAATAATATCGGCAATCACTGCTGAAGCGGTTGGCTCCATACCTGCGCCCGCACCATAATACAGCGTGCTACCCACCGCATCACCATTGACCATCACCGCGTTCATCACGCCATTTACATTCGCTAACAAGCGATCAGCAGGAATCAAAGTCGGATGCACACGCAGCTCAATACCTAAATCGGTGCGACGCGCCATACCCAAGTGCTTAATGCGATAGCCTAAAGCTTCTGCATAATTCACATCAGCGGTAGTCAGCTCAGCAATACCCTCGGTGTAGGCTTTTTCAAACTGCAACGGAATACCAAAAGCAATGGATGCCAGAATCGTCAACTTGTGCGCGGCATCAATGCCCTCCACATCAAAAGTTGGATCAGCCTCGGCATAACCCAGCGCTTGCGCTTCTTGCAGAACATCTTCAAAGGTGCGGCCTTTCTCACGCATTTCGCTGAGAATAAAGTTACCGGTACCGTTGATAATGCCGGTCAACCAATTGATGCGATTGCCCGCCAAACCTTCGCGGATCGCTTTAATTACAGGAATACCGCCGGCTACCGCCGCTTCAAAACCAACCATCACCCCACGCTCACGGGCACGGGCAAAAATCTCATTACCGTGTACGGCAATCAACGCCTTGTTGGCGGTCACCACATGCTTACCATTTTCAATGGCGCGCAGCACAATGTCTTTCGCTAAGGTGTCGCCACCAATCAACTCAACAACAACTTCAATCTCAGGGTTATCGACGATAGCAAACACATCATCAACCACTTCGGTAGTACTGGTATCGCACTCTGGATTCATCGTACGTGATGCAACTTGCACGACCTCAATCTGACGGCCTACACGCCGTGAAATTTCCTCAGCATTGCGCTTAAGAACATTAAAAGTACCACCGCCAACGGTGCCTAAACCACAAATTCCTACTTTTACTGGTTTCACGCTGCATCGTCCCCACTATTAAATAAAATAAACCCGCTCACAAGCCGCATGAGCGGTAAAAATACTGCACTGTACGAAGCCCCTAGAGGCCGGTCAACCTACTGTCGCGCTTTTAGTGCTTGCGCAGCCAACTGTTGTGCAGGTTGATAACCAGCAATGATCTGTCCATCGGCTAAAACTATAGTCGGCGTGCCTTGCACACCAAGCGTTCGCCCTAAGGCAAAATGCTTATCAACAGGGTGTTTACATGTTTGCTTGGCAATTGACTCGCGGTTTTTAGCCTGCGTCATCGCAGCCAAACGATCATCTGCACACCACACACTGACCAAACTATCATAGGCATCACCGGAAAGACCATTGCGTGGAAAGGCTAAGTAACGCACCTCCACACCTAAACGGTTCAACTCAGCCACTTCAGTATGAAATTTCTGACAGTAACCGCAATCAGTATCGGTAAACACCGTGATAGCGGTTTGCCGGTTTTGCGCAGGAAAAATGACCATTTCCGACTGATTTAAGGCCTGCATCTGCTCTGCTCGCGCCTTACGCTCGGCCTGCTCAGTCAAATTCAACGGCACACCATCTTGCACCTGTAACAACTGACCTTGAAAAATAAACTCAGCCCTTGCACTGACATAAAGAATACGCCCGCCACGCAACTGCACCTGATATAGCTCAGCCATTGGGCTGGGAGTAATTTTCTCTATGGGTAAATCAGGCTGGATATGCAGCAAGCGCTCACGTAATTGCGCCACTTCATCCGCATGGGCTAACACAGTTGCACTCAGCAAAAAAACCACACATGCGAGGCTACTTAACAGTCTAGTTTTACCCATAGCATGCGCTCAATTAAAAGATCTCAGTCTACCACAATGCAGCGCAAAGCTCTGCTCAAAAGCGCGCCGTGTAAGCAGTAAGGAATCTAACCAGTGGCGCAGTATAACCACAGCGTTCAGCAAACTTATCAGTGGCTAATAAGCACATCGCGATGTGCGTTATAATGAACCCAATTTACTTTTGAGAAGATTAAACAACGCCATGCGTCTTGATCGATTTATTTCTGAAACCACCGGCATGAGCCGCAAAGAAGCAAGCAAAGCACTGCAGCGAGAAACAGTGACCGTAAATGGCATTGCCCAGAAAAAAGCGGCCTTTAAAGTCCCGCAAGGCGCAGAGGTGCTCTATAACAACACCCGCCTTGAGTTAAGCGGCCCCACTTATTTGATGATGCACAAGCCCCTTGGCTGCGTTTGCGCCAACGACGATCCTTTGCATTTAACCGTGTTCACTTACTTGGACGTGCCCAACCCCAGCAAACTGCACACCGTTGGCCGTCTTGATCTGGACACCTCAGGGTTATTGCTAATTACCGATGACGGAAAATGGTCGCACCGCATCACCTCGCCCAAACAACAGTGCCCGAAGACCTACCGTGCATGGCTGGCAGACCCGCTCAGCGCAGCCGATGTCACTGCATTTGCTGCAGGCCTACAGTTGCGCAATGAAACCACATTAACGGAGCCTGCGGTCTTAGAAATTATTGGTGAGCGTGAAGCTTTAGTGCATGTGCATGAAGGCCGCTACCACCAAGTGCGGCGCATGTTCGCTGCAGTCGGCAACAAAGTAGAGCAACTGCACCGTGAACAGGTCGGCGCACTCAGCCTCGACCCAACTCTTGCGCCTGGGGAAAGCCGCGCGCTGACGCCAGAAGAAGTTGCACTCTTCTAAAGCGCGCCCCAGTGCCACTCACCCCGCACATGGAGCACTGATTAAAGGATTCAACCAACAACCGGAGCTAGGTGTCGACAGCCTCCGGTTGCCCTGATTTCCAGCTGCTTGTTACAGCACCGCCTCAAAAGACTCAGGCAGAATCTGGCCACCATCAACAATAATGGTTTGTCCGGTAATAAAGCTCGCTTGCGGCGACGCCAAGAAGCAAGCAGCGTAACCAATATCTTCCGGCTCACCCAACTTCTTCACAGGTATAGAGGCGGCCATTTCTTTTAAGTACGCCTCGCCCTGGGCTTCTAGACCAGCAGTGCGGATATTACCCGGCATCACAGCATTAATCGTAATCCCCTCGCGCGCGCACTCCAAAGCTGCAGAACGCATAAAGCCTAATTGCCCGGCCTTACTTGCAGCATAGTGCGACCAACCTGGATAGCCGGTAATCGCGCCAGTAATTGAGGAGGTAATGACAATGCGACCATAATTGCGCTGACGCATACTTGGTAACGCTGCTTGCACCATAAAGAAAGTGCTGCGCAGGTTGACGTTCATCATCTGCTCCCAGTTCTCCAGGGTCATGCTTTCTAAATTGGCCTGCGGGAAAATACCGGTATTCGAGCATAAAATATCTATCCGACCGCAACGTTCAAGCACGGCATCCACTACTTGCTGACAAGCTTGCTGGTCGGTGACATCCAATTGCTCAAATGTTGCCCCCATTTCCTCTGCCGCACGTTTACCCGCTTCAGTATCAATATCAGCAATCACTACCTGCGCACCAGCTTTAGCCAGCACACTGGCAATGCCTTTACCAATACCGTTAGCACCACCAGTTACAATGGCAACTTGATCTTTTAGTGAAAACATTTTGCTCTCCTGCATTGCTCTTTAGGGTTTACTTTATAATTAGCATAAGCAATCTAAGCACACCAGACTTGATACAGCTCAATAGTCTACAACTGTAAAATAAAGAGTCTGCGACAGGCTTTTCTAAATCCTATACATCAGCACCTAGCAGCCGCTCAACTCAAACTGCAGAAACAAAAAAACCGAGGCAGCGCCGCATCGCGCATCCACCTCGGTTTTCCTTAACAGCGAGTAGCTTAGAAGCAATTAAGCCTTCTGCACCCAAGACTGACACCAGCCTTCTGGCGCAACGCTGTTGTTTGGGAAGAGCATGCAGCCGTTATTGGCTTCTTGGAAGAACATGCAGTTAGAGCAGTTGTTACCCTCTTTATATGCAGCGTTATCGCTAGCATCCGCAGCAATCTCTACATAATTCAAAGCTTGTGCTTGCGGTGCAGCTGGATCAAGCGGCTCAAGGGTTTGAGCAAAAGCTTGGCGAGATAGAATGCTCGCTCCAAAAGGCAGAGCAGCGATACTGAGCAGACTGGTACGCATGAATTTGCGACGACTTTGATTAGCCATGGGATTTACCTTCTTAATTATAAATTCATTGGAATCACTGAGCATTTGTTGATTAATACAATGCCCTTTATTTGCACTTATTAATCACCGACAGAATCAGGCTAAGACTCAAATGCATAGTAAGAGGGAAACATGTATTTTACAAACTTGCAAATAAACTTAAGTATCAAGTCGCTAGGCTTACCATTGAACTACTTATATTAAATACGATTGATTATCACTTGCTTTTTAAATATTAAAAAAACCAAACTTAATAACTTACATTAGAACCAAGACAAACCACCCTCTGTGCCGCTAACGGCTTTATGCTAGGGTCTACAGCCAGCGAGCTGCATTTACAGAGGTGTTGTATGGCGATGAACTCAGGAAAGCTAACGGTTTTTTATGATGGCGCCTGCCCTGTTTGTGTGCGCGACCGACGCTGGTATGAAAAGCTAGAAGAACACACTGAAGACTCAGTACAGTGGCTGGATATTACTGGGCGCGACGACGAACTGCGCCAGCTAGGGATTGATCCGTACCATGCATTGCGTGAATTGCATGTGCAAGATGCGCAAGGACAGATACACCGTGAAATGGCCGCTTATATTCTACTGATGGCACGGGTGCCTATTCTCAAACCAGTGGCCTGGCTCATTGCTTTACCCGTTATTCGGCCGACCCTTGCATGGCTCTACCACCGCTGGGTGGCACGCCGCCTAGGCAAGCGAAATGAAACTTAGTTTAGCTCTTATGGGAAGGTGATCAGCCTGCACTGCACGCACAGGCTGAATCTTTCTATGCCGCATTATTTAGCATGGGCAAATAATGCGGCCCAAACGACTCAAGAACCGTTAGATTGGGTAACGAGAAATCACTGCTAGATCTTGGCCACCAGGGATATCGGCTTTACGCACAGCCATCACCTTGGCACCAGTGCGTAAGGCACGGCCGGTGATCTCATCGACAATGCCGTAATTCACTGCATCGCCTTCTGCGGCAAACGATACCTCGCCCGTTTCGTCATCAATGGTACCGTCAATCACTCCATCGATATCCACTAACAGGCGATCGATACCACCAAAGGTAGCCAAACGCGCGGCATCAGTAATATCAGTGGTGGTACGCTGCTGGCCGGTACGCTGCTCAAACAAACGGTGGAACTCTTTAATTTGCTCCGCATAATGCGCATCCAGCACTGGTCGGGCGGCGCTGGCTAACTCTGCCTCACTCAGGTGCTCTGGGTTACCAGCAATGATGTCGGCTAATGCAGGGATAACACTCAGCGAGCGAAATAAAGCTTCCAGCGGTTTGGTGGTTGCTAAAATCAGCGGCAAATCAGAGCCCAGTAAAGCAGGACGTAACGCTGCATCTATCTTGCGGACATAGCGCGCCTGATAAAAGTTTTGTCCTTGTGAGCCATGGCGATGACCCGTGCCGGAGTAGTCTTTATTGGTTGCTTTGCCGCCAGCGGTGGCTGCATCGGTTGGCATATTGTGCACAACAATTTCACGTGCAGGTAAGTCTGCAGAAACCTCAACTAAACGCACTGAGTTTTCGGCTAAAGCTAAAATATGCGCAGCATGTGGGAAAGTAATTGCGCGCAGTAAAGGTTTGAGATGAAAACGATCCGATACTTCAACGATATCTTGCAACTTATTCGCCATGCGATAAGTACGTAAAGAGTCTGGCGTAGCTAAAATTGCCAAACTATTGGCTTGGTGGTTCCAGAACTCATCATCAGCTAATAAATCAGCAAACTGCTCTTGCAACGATGCAATGGACTTTTTCTCAAGACCAGCAGCTTCCAACTGAGCAACAGCCTTTTTAACCAGATTACCGAGGTTAATTCGGCTTTGTTCTGTTTCACGACTAATTGGGGTAGTTGGCAGGTAGATTGAAACGCACGCGTTAGAGCGCACTAGGTTGAGGTCACCGATTTCTTCGGCGCTGGGCATGTCAACATAATACATAAGAAGCCTCCTGCAAATTATTTGAGTCTTGACTGTACCAGATCTGTGGCAATAAAAAGCTGCGCCAGATCAGCAGAGCGGGTTTTTTCTGCCAGAGTCAGGCAATACAGGACAAAACCAGCATTTAAACGCTTTACTGCGACTAAATACTCACAAGAAATTTCAGGTTACAGCTTAAAACACCCACCCTTAGCGCTACAGCTGTGGTCACCGAGCGCAACGCCAGCGCTGTTTGCTGGCGCTAGCAAAGCCCGATAATCTATCCACACTCATAGCGCTAACTTTCACCGCGGTTAATTGGTTTCAGGAGATGTTATGCACAAAAACGGACGAGCAATTATTAAAACAGAGAAACTGCCCATCAAGCTTTGGCTCAAAGAAGAGCAAATGGACGAAGGTGCACTGCAACAAGCACGCAACCTTGCCAATTTACCTTTTGCCTTTAAACACATTGCCATTATGCCTGATACCCACCAAGGCTACGGCATGCCAATTGGCGCGATTCTCGCTACTAAAGGCGTTATTATCCCCAACGCTGTAGGTGTGGATATTGGCTGCGGCATGTGTTCGCTGCGGACTAATTTGACCGAGATCGACACAGACGACCTCAAAGAAATCATCAAAATCATTCGCGAGACAATTCCGGTGGGCTTCAACCGCCATAAAACCGCTCAAGATCCTGCATGGATGCCAGAAGTAACAGGCAACCTTCCCATAGTCACGCAAGAGTATGACAATGCTCTGTATCAAATTGGTACTTTAGGCAGCGGCAATCACTTTATTGAAATCCAGCAAGGCTCAGACGGTTACATTTGGATTATGGTCCACTCGGGTTCACGCAATATCGGCTTTACCGTCGCTAACCATTACCACGCAATAGCTCAAGAACTCAATCAAGCAGCGGGTGAAGATATTGCCAATGACTTAGCGTTTCTACCTGAGTCATCAAAGTATTTTACGCTCTACAAAAACGAAATGGATTACTGCTTAGAGTTTGCTTTAGCCAATCGCACCCTGATGATGGAACGCGTTAAAACTGCATTTACACAGGTGATACCTGAGGTTGAGTTTGCTGACTTCATTAACAAACCCCATAACTTTGCTGCTGAAGAAGAGCACTTTGGCGAAACTGTCATCGTCCACCGCAAAGGCGCAACCCGCGCCCGCAAAGGTGAATGGGGCATGATTCCTGGCTCGCAGGGAACGCGCTCGTTTCTGGTGAAGGGTAAAGGGGAAGCCCAATCATTTCAGTCCTGTGCGCACGGCGCCGGACGCATTATGAGTCGCGCCCAAGCACGTAAACAACTGGATGTCAGAACTGAAGTTAAAGCCCTCAAAGAACAAGGTATTTTGCATGCCATCCGCAGCCGCAAAGACCTTGATGAGGCGCCGGGTTCTTACAAAGATATTGATGAAGTGATGGACAACCAAAAAGATTTGGTCGACATACAAATTGAGTTGCAGCCACTGGCTGTGGTCAAAGGTTAAAAGCCCCAGTGCTTATAAGTTGAAATCTCTGCTGAGCTTGAACACAGAGCTGCAACACTGAGTCGTGCAGCAGTGCTCCGGAACAGCTGCATGATGTCTAGCCATTCCGCAAAGCACTAACCTAGGCTTACCTTAGCAGGCTGTAAAACCCGCGGTGTGCAGCCTAGGCCAACTATTACTGCAGTTCTTGCATACGGCTTTGTAACTCTGGGCTGGCCTGAATTCGCTCAGCCAATTCGGTGTAACTGGCCGCATCAAAGCCTGTTGCTTCAACCGCACCAATCATTTTATCTTGCGCTTCTTGCTGTAATTTTTGCGCGATGGGCTGATCTTTAGCATTGTTCAATCTTTGCGTGTAGTCCTCACGGATTCGAGATACCTCAACGCTCGCCTGCATAAACTTACGCAGTTCTGCATCGCTGACCGTTGCCTGCCCTTGCTGCTGCACCGCTGCGCCAGTGGGTGCTGGTGCATTATTTTCCGCCATCACGGCAGGAGCGCTCAATCCTACAACTGCGAATGAAACGGCTAGGGTTAGCTTTTTAAGGTTAATCATTAATGCTCTCCTTTGTTTAAAGTAGCTAACTACTTACACATTCCATGCCAGCTTGTTAAAAAACACCTAAGCAATTGATTTCAAAGGAAAACAAAAAAACAGCTGTTTTTTATCAATACTCTTAGCTTTACCTTAGACGGCTAAAGTGTATAAATATTACACATGAGCAAAAAGTATCCGTTTAAAAAAAGCACACAGGCCTCTTTCTGGCCTTTTATTGGCCTCAGTAGCCTGCAACGCACCCTATTGTTGTTTGTCGTACTACCGTTAGTACTGCTCACAGCCCTCGGCATTCGCTTTGGTTTAGACCAAGCCAGTCAATTTCAAAACCAGCGTTTAAAAAACGACTTAGAACTCATCGGCCGCGCCATTAGCTTACCAGTAGGCACGGCACTCAATAATCAGGATTTAGCTGCGGTTAATTTAGCCCTCGGCTCTGTGTTTGTTTTAGGTGAGGTGTATGGCGCTTCAGTGTTTGATGTGGACGGCAATCGCATTGCCTCAGCAGGGATTACCGAATCGGACTTAAGCGATACCAGCATCCCCGCGCGCATTCGTAGCACCGGCGAAGGACAAGAGGCCTTTAGCCGAGTCAGAGGGCGCAACGTGTTCTCGCACTTTTTACCGCTATTTGATGCCACTGATCAGATCCAAGGCTTGATTCAAATTACCCGCAAAGCCAGTGACTTTGGCCGCGCTTTACGCCAGCTCACGGTGATTGCCTGGCTGGTTTGGGGCGTATTTAGCTTAGCGATTGTCGCGGCTGTCTTACTGGGTCATTACGGTGGTGTCGGCCGTTATGTGGATAAATTACGCGCCCACATGCAGCGTGTTGCTGAAGGTGATTTAGCCTACCGTGCCGCACTCGAAGGCCCCAGCGAAGTTGCCAGCATCGCCCAAGGTTTAAACCAAATGCTCGACAGCATTGAGCGGGCCAACCGGGAGCTGGATGCCCACCGCGCCGCCGAAGCGCAGTTTATTGCTCAACTTAAAGACAATGAAAAAATGGTGGCCATCGGCAGTATGGCGCAAGGCATTGCCCATGAACTGGGTGCACCTTTAAGCGTGATTGATGGGCGTGCTCGGCGGCTGCAACGTAGCGGTCAATTGGACCAGCAGGCGCTGCGCCACGTTACTGGTATCCGCGCTCAAGTGGACCGCCTCACCCGCACCGTGCGGCAATTGCTCGATTATTGTCGCCCCGCAGCTACTACGCCAAGAACCTTGGCGCCAGCACAATTGCTAACCGATGTTATCGCCGCTATTGAACCTGAGCTGGAAACTCTCCAGCGCCAGCTCAGGAGTGAGATCGCTGCAGATCTACCCAATATCCATGGTGATGCTGGGCGCTTAGAGTTGGCGCTACTCAATTTAATCCGCAACGCCCTGCAAGCAGCCAATAGCGAAGTGGTGGTTGCGGCCAGCGCCGATGCAACCCACCTGTATATTCGCATCAGCGATGATGGCCCAGGCTTAGCCTCAGAGTTTTCATTAGCAACCTTGCTCGAGCCTTTTTTCACCACTAAATCCCCCGGTGAAGGTACCGGTCTTGGCTTAGCTATTGTGCAAACCGTCAGCGATGAACATAACGCTCAGCTCAGCTTTAAGAATCGCGCCCAAGGCGGCTGCGAGGTGTGCCTGACCTTACCTCTTTCAGACAATTCAAGGGATGCATCAGCATGAGTCAAACCCAAACTATCTTGCTGGTTGAAGATGACAGCGGCTTGCGTGAGTTACTGCAAGAAGAACTCGAAGCCGAAGGCTATCAAGTCACTGCCTGTGGCGATGCCGAGCAAGGCCTAGCGCTGCTCAACAGCCAGATTCCTGACCTGTTAATCAGCGATTTGCGTTTACCAGGGGCCGACGGCCTCAGCTTGTTACCCAACCTTACCCATACAGACTCAGCACCCGCGGTACTGATCATTACGGCTTTTGGCTCAGTGCAGCAAGCGGTCAAAGCCCTGCAAGCAGGCGCTGATGATTTTTTAACTAAACCCTTAGAAATGGATCACTTTTTACTGACTGTGAGCCGTTTGCTCGAGAATAGAAAACTGCGCAATGAAGTGCAGCACTACCGCAGTTTACTTGCGGTTAAACAGTTCAATGGCATGATTGGCCAAAGCCCAGCCATGCAGCATATGTTTCATCAAATAAAACAAATTGCCGATGCCGATGGCCCAGTCTTAATTCAAGGCGAGAGCGGTACTGGTAAAGAACTTGTGGCCCGTGCCTTGCACGATCAAAGCAGCCGTCGCGATGGTCCCTATATGGTGGTCAATTGCGGCGGCATTCCCAGCGAGCTGATGGAAAGCGAGTTTTTCGGCCATGCTGCCGGTGCTTTTACTGGCGCACGCACACAGCGTGCTGGCTTATTTCAGCAAGCCAACGGCGGCAGCTTATTGCTCGACGAATTGGGGGAAATGCCCTTAGCATTACAAGCCAAACTGTTGCGCGTGCTCCAAGACGGCAAAGTGCGTCCTGTGGGTAGTGATCATGAAATCCAGCTGGATGTACGCATTATTGGCGCAACCAACCGCAACCTAACCGAAGCAGTTGCCGACGGCAGTTTTCGCGAGGACCTGTTTTACCGCTTAGAAACATTTGCCTTGCAAGTCCCGCCACTGCGCGCACGCGGCGCAGACATTCAACAACTCACTGAGTTTTTTCTAACTCGTTTTAATGCCCGACAAAAACAAAGCATTAAAGGCTTTAGTGATGCCGCTTTAGCCACCCTGCAAAGCTACAGTTTTCCAGGGAATGTACGTGAGCTGCAAAATGCCGTGGAGCGCGCAGCCACTTTTTGCGACAGCCCCTTGATCCAGGCTCGGCACTTGCCGCAACGGATTCGTGAACAAAATAACGCCACAGACGCCCCCGCTATCAGCCCTGTGGCAGTAGCGCTTGCCAACCCAGCGGTCGAAGCTGAAGCCTTACCCAGTTTAGAAACCGTGCAGCGCCAATATATTCAGCAAGTACTGGCCGCAACTGAAGGCAACAAACGGCGAGCTGCAGATATTTTAGGCATCACTCGGCGAACGCTGTATCGCTGGTTAGAGTAATCAGCATACCGCCTTCCTCAAAAGCACGCGAAAAAACAACAAAAGCATCAAAAATAGACTAAATGTCTCGATTATCGTCTAATACCGCTACTGTGAATTTAGCCGGAGGTTACGATAATGCGGGAAAAATTTTGGGAGAACTACTCACTAGGCGAATTAAACAGCAAAGAATGGGAAGCTCTGTGCGATGGCTGTGGGCAATGTTGTTTAGTACGGGAAGTAGAAAATAATCAAGTGACTGTCTTTAACATTGCCTGTGAGCTACTTGATATAGAAAAGAGCAGATGCAGCGACTACCAAAATAGACTCGCCAAGGTTCCATATTGTCATCAGCTCACCGCGGAAAAAATACCAGAATATGACTGGCTACCAGAGTCCTGCTCATACCGCCGCATTTACCGCGGTGAATCCCTACCTAAGTGGCATCCTTTGCTAGCCGGAAATCGCCAGCGCATGCGTAAAAAAGGTATAACAGTGTGTCGCACAGCAGTGCCCGTCGACCAAGTTCCACGACGCAAAAGAGGCCAGCACATCATAAAAACCAAGGCGATCTAGTTTGCCGCCTGACTATTAAAGCTGCAGCTTTAAGCATTAGACTAATAACAGGTTACTGCAGCCTCCTATATTAAAAAGGGCTAGGCAATGAATATAAAACACTATGCCATTCACCCTTTACAGTGCCAGCACCTATTACAGGCGGCAACTATCTGCGCGCAGGCCATGGCTGACAACCCCATCCACATTAAAGTGTTCGGTACTGAGCGGCAGTTACGCGAACGACGTCTGGCCCGTTTATTTCCCGCTCTCCTTCACTATGTGCAGCGCAAAGGCAGTCTCTATGGCACCTTTGTCGATGGTGAGTTAATTGGCGTGTTAGGCATGTTGCCACCGCACAGCTGCCAACCCGCGCTGCTAGACCTGTGCCGTTTACTGCCGCGCCTGCTAACTGCCAGCCACCCTTTTGGCCTTCTCCGCCTAGCTATCTGGCTCGGCACTTGGGCCAAAATTGATCCAGCAGCAGCGCACTGGCATCTTGGCCCGCTAGCCATAGCGCCAGCTTGGCAACATAAAGGCGCCGGCACACAGATGATAGAGTTTGCTTTTAGCCAGTGCCTCGATGCCAGTCTCTACCTCGAAACAGATAAGCAAAGCAACGTAGAGCTGTACCAAAGGTTTGGTTTTAATACTGTGGCAACACCAACTATTTTAGGCGTAACCAGCTGGGTGATGATGGCATCGCCCCAGTCGCGCTAATCAACTCGGGGTAAATTGCCGCTCACAATCGCCAGCTGAATCACAATGATGGCAACCCCCAACACAAACACCAGCCACAACCCTAATTGCCCACCAAAAACCCGATAGCCCTCGGCATGTTGCTTGCGTGTTTCTCGCACCAATAAAGCGGGCAGCAGCAAGGACAACACCGACAAAGCAATCGCGGCAAAACCTAGGGCAAAAATAAAGCCTTTAGGGTAAAACAAAGCAAACAACAGTGGCGGCACAAAGGTAATAGCGCCAGTTTGCAAACGCCCAGCCACAGTACTGGGCAACTTGAAGAAGTCAGCTAAAAAATCAAATAAACCCAGCGCCACCCCCAAAAACGATGTTGCTAACGCTAAAGCAGCAAAGAGGCGTACTGCCATCTCTACCCGCGCCGTGCCAACCACTGCTTTCACCGCGGCTAGCAGTCCATTTAAACCACTTTCATCGGCCAAAATACCCACAAAAGTATCGGTCTCAATAGCTCCTAAAGTGGCCACCTGCCAAAAAATATACACCAGCAGCGGAATGGCACTGCCCAAAATAAAAATCTTGCGCAGCTTTACCGTATCGCCCTGCATATAGCTGACAATGCTAGGCACACTGCCGTGAAAGCCAAAAGAGGTAAACACAATGGGAATGGCCGACAGAATTAGAGCCTGCTTAACGGGCATGCTTAATAAGTTGACCTGCTGCACATGGGGCAGCAGCAAAATCAGCATAGTGGCTAAAAAGAAGATTTTAGTGGCAAATAAATAGCGATTAATCAAATCAACCGAATGCGTACCAAAACACACAACTCCACCACCAATCACGGCAAACAACAACACCCCAACATAATCAGGCAATTGCCACACCAGCCAACTATTGATGGATTTACTAATAATCTCACCACCGCCAGCCAAATAAGCGGCAATCAGGGAGTACAGCAAAAACGGCAATGCCAAACTAATAATCAATCGCCCAGGATGGCCTAAATATTTATAGGCCAGAGAGCTCAAACCCATATTGGCATCGTTGTGCTGGTAGGCTTCCACTAGCAGCAGCGCGGTGTACGCCATGATAAGCCATAAGCCAAACAGCAACAGCATAGCGGTAGCAAAGCCAATCCCAGCTGTGGCTAAGGGCATGGCCAGCATCCCCGCACCTAAAGCCGTACCAGCGACAATAAAGGTGCTTCCAAAGGCACTATTTTTCACTCTTTCCCCCAGATGCACTGCTGCTTAGCTGCTATGCGGCAGTCAGTCAGCGGTTTAAAAAGCGGCTATTATGCGCCAACCTCGGGCTTTATGCGCCATTTTAACAGCTGCGTTGCTTAACCCGGCCATTGCGACAAGAGCGAAAGGTGAGAGGAAAGCTGCTGGGAACATCAGCTGGGCGAGTTATCGTCTGGCTGTGAACACGACTGCAACAATTGCTGTAACTGCTCGGCCCCAAGCTTATTCATTAAGGCAATATTGCGCTCAGGAATATCATCCACATCTGGGTAGTCAGCAATCACCTGCTCTAGACTCTCTTCACGCAAAAGATGCAACACCGGATAAGGCGCACGATTGGTATAGTTTTCCGCATCACTCGCCAAGGTACCAGCAAACTGATAGTCAGGATGAAAGCTGGCAATCTGGTAGATACCTTCCAACTGCATCTCCACCAGCAAGCGATCTGCTAAATCTAGAAAATCATTGAAATCGTAAAATTCCCCTAGCACCGCAGGATGGATCAAAACAGTCGTTTCCACCGCTGGCTCAGCATCGAGCAACTCTAGCTCTGCTTGCAGAGCCAATAACAATTGCGCCTGAGTCGTTGCCGCGCTGCACACAAAACGCACACGGTTTTTCACCAGCTCACGCTTAGCAAACGGGCATAAGTTCATTCCAACCACAAAGGTTTCAACCCAGTTGCGTACTGCACAAATGACCTGTTCGTCGTCAATACACGCAGCGGTTTGAGTTACGTTTTTCATATATTTTCCAAAAATGGCGACACAGTGCATACGCGCCTATGCAACAGGTACGGACTATTAACTGGCAACTATAATGAGCGTCGCTCTTTCGTCTTGGCACTCATAAGAGCCCATTGCAAACTCACGGCAAATCCACGGACGGTTTTCGTAAATCGTGCACATAAAAGTGTCGCGATCAAGCGCCGAACACCAGCCGTCGGCTAAGCGCAACATAGTTTCTGCGCCCCACTTATCAACGGCAATATGCTCTGCAGGCACACCCGTATCGCTAATAATCATCACCTCTAAACGGCAGCAACAAGCACGGCAGTTGGCACAGGTGATTTCAGTTTCGGGCTGCGGTTTGATAGCAATGATACTCACAAGGTTAATTGGGGCGGTGACAAAATTTGCGTCCAAGTTGAGCATACTTAGCAGCAGATTGGTACGTCTTTCCACCTGAGATTGCGCCACTGCAACAACACAATGGCGCGTATTCTGACGAGTACTGCAATCTTCACCCAACAACAGTCTGCTTACCAATGATCTATGATAGACACCCCTTAACCACTGATGCAGATACAGAGCCAGCATGATTTTTATCAGCGACACCATTAGCCTTGACGATGATGAAGTGGAAATGAGTGCGATACGTTCACAGGGTGCCGGCGGGCAAAATGTTAATAAAGTCTCGTCTGCAATTCACCTGCGCTTTGACATTAATACCTCAAGTTTGAGTGATTTTCACAAACAGCGCTTACTTGAAAGCAAAGACAGCCGCATCACTAAAGATGGCGTCTTGATCATTAAAGCGCAGCAGTTTCGTACACAAGAAAAAAACAAACTGGATGCTTTTCAGCGTTTGCAGCAGTTTATAATTGACGCCACCCACATCAATAAAGCTCGTCGCCCTACCAAACCCAGCAAAAATGCTCGGCGCAAGCGTGTGGAGCAAAAAAAGCAACGCAGCCAAACGAAAGCCTTACGCGGCAAAGTCGACTTTTAAATTTACACTAAAATAGCTTGATCTGGTTTGGTCGGCCCATATTTAACGCTAAGCTAGAGCCTAGCTTGTTAAACATTTGTACTTGAGCACTTTGTTCAATTTTAAATTCGTATAAAGGAGCTCATACCCCCCGATGCTGCCCATTACCCACAGCCGCAAAAACCCAACCCAACTGACCTTTATCGTGTTAATGATCTTGGTTGGGCTCAATTTACGCCCCGCACTAGCATCGCTGGCCCCTCTGTTACCGCGCATTGCCAGCGAAGGACAGTTTTCAGTACTGACCCTATCTATGCTCACCACCTTGCCTGTGCTGTGCCTTGGCTTATTTGCGCCATTTGCCCCTTGGCTGGCCCGGCGGCTTGGACTGGAACGCAGTCTAGCTCTGGCTCTAATCATTCTCAGTGCAGGTTTGGCGTTACGTGGCATTGTCAGCCTACCAACACTCTATAGCGGCACATTGCTGATTGGTGCTGGTATCGGTGTGCTTGGCACATTGTTACCCGCATTAGTGAAACGTGAACTGGCCGACAGTGCTGATTTAATGACCGGTGTTTACACTATGGCGTTATGTTTAGGCGGTGCCTTAGGCGCAGGATTAAGCATTCCGCTGGCTGACCTCTTGGGCAGCTGGTCACTGAGCCTGATGTCATGGGCCAGTTTTGCTCTCACCGCTTTGCTAGCGTGGTGGTGGATCATGCCGCAGCCGGCAGCAGACCAACAGCAGCAAGAAACTACAGGCTACGCCCGAGCATTATTACGCCAGCCGCTGGCTTGGCAGGTCATGCTTCTGATGGGCAGTCAGTCCTCGCTTGCCTATATCGTCTTTGGCTGGCTCCCCACGTTACTGGTACAGCAGGGTTACGGAGAAAGTGAAGCGGGCTGGTTAATGAGCGCATCCATTCTCATCCAGCTGTTTTCAGCCATTGCCGCACCTTGGCTGGCGCGGTTGAGCAAAGATCAACGCCCAGCCTTTATTGCTGTTTTAACACTGGTTGGCCTTGGTTTATGGATGCTATTGCTGGGCTCGCCAGCGCTGAGTTGGCCCGGAGCAATACTTTTGGGGCTGGGCCAAGGTGGCTCCTTTAGCTTAGCGCTGACGCTGATTGTCCTGCGCAGTGGTAACAGTAAAATTGCTGGTGAGTTATCTGCTCTCGCTCAAGGTGGCGGCTACACTTTGGCAGCAATGGGCCCGCTGGCTGTGGGCCTAATGATTGATGCCAATATGAGCATCCAGGGCATCACTTGGTTGTTACTGACTGTGCTGGCTTTTGCTGCCGCAATGGCGCTATTGGCGGGTCGCCAATACGTTTTGGACCTCGATGACAACGGCACATTGGTTACCATCAAGCAGGACTAACCCTGCAGCTAGATATATTACACGGCAAACATTCCGCTCTAATAATAGATCGCACAATCAAATCATGCTTGATTCGCTTTGCGGTAGCCGCCCTGGTAATCAAAAATCCGCTCTTGCACCTGCCAATAGTGTTTCTTCTTGCGGGCAATGACAAAGTCTGGAGCCGGTAATACGGCTTGCATCGCCAGCACTTCTGCCAGTGTGCTGAATTCTTGCGGCGCTTGGCCATGGGCTAAACGCCGACCAAACAGCTTATTAAACACACTGCGTTGCGCGGGCTTACCGAAATCAAAAGACTCACTCAGCTCCTCACCATCTTCAGCGTGATAGGTGATTTTCAGCTTGCTGGCGTTATTGCTGTCATGAGCATTAAGCGTGATTCCTGCGCAACGAATGACCATGGCATCTTTGAGTTTCAGCGCATCGCGCAGCTGATCATCAGGATCAATAATGGCCTTTTTACACTGATGACAATTACGCGCAGCGATATCATTTTCGCTGCCGCAGTGTGGGCACTCCTTAAAACGAAAACGGTAATCGCACTGCTGCGGCGCTGCCGGCTCATCCTCGTCATCCCACTCCAGCAAGCCATGACAACGGCGACCATAGTGTTCCGTCACCTGCCCTGCACCGTCTGTTTTGCCCCAAAAAATATTGGCAAAACCACAACCTGGGCACAGCACCTGCACCGGTTCGCTATCGGAATTGGGCTTCTTCTCGCCGACTTCTGGATGGTACAAATTGACATTATTACCGGTGTAATCAATCACCAAGCAGTCTGTTTTACCCTCATCCAGACGCAAGCCACGGCCGACAATTTGCTGGTACAAGCTGACCGACTGCGTCGGGCGTAAAATGGCAATAAAGTCCACGTGCGGCGCATCAAAACCGGTGGTGAGTACCGAGACATTCACCAGATATTTTAATTGGCGCTGCTTAAAACGCTGAATCAATGCATCCCTTTCACGCTGATCGGTCGCGCCAGTAATTAAGGCAGTCTGCTCTGGCGGCAAATAGCCGGTGATCTCTTTGGCATGATCCACCGTCGCAGCAAAAATCATCACTGCTTGCCGCGCAACCGCTAACTCCACCACCTGCTCAATAATGGCGCGGGTCACGCGCTGGTGTTTACCCAGCAGCTCATTCACATCTTTTTCTGCGTATTCGCCAAAGCGGTTCTGCGCCAGCGCGGAGAAATCATATTGCGCCACAGTAGCGTCAACCAAATCAGGCTTGGTCAGATAACCGCGATTAATCATATAAATCAGCGGCAGCTCATAAATGCAGTGCACAAAAGGTTTATCTTCTTCACTACGGACAAAACCGCGATAGTGATAACGGTAGATCCAGCCCATGCCTAAACGATACGGCGTGGCAGTCAGGCCCAGCACTTTCAAGCCTGTATTTTGTTGGCGTAGCTGCTCAATAATCCGCTGATACTGACTGTTTTCATCGCCACTGATGCGATGGCATTCATCGATAATGATCAAGGAATACTCATCCTGAAACCGCTCGAGATTGGCCGCCACCGACTGCACACTGGCGAAGGTCACCTGATGCTGATTGTCTTTACGCTTTAATCCCGCCGAGAAAATACCTCCCTGCACGCCATAGCTTTGGTACTTGGCGTGGTTTTGCTCTACCAGCTCTTTCACGTGCGTGACCACCAATATTTTACGCCGCGCCAAACGCGCCAGCTCAGCAATCACCAGGCTTTTACCGGCACCGGTGGGCAAGACAATCACCGCTGAGTCATCGGATTTACGAAAGTGTTTGAGCGTGGCATCCACAGCTTCTTGCTGGTAAGGCCGCAGTTTAAAAGGCGCATTCATGGGTCAGGGCTTAAGACTATGGGGATGAAAAGCACCCATACTAACAAATCCACTAAGCTGTTAGCCTGTGAATCCATCTGCTTCGGCCTGTATAGCGACTTGAACGGCCGGAGTGCGTGCAGACCTATCAGGAGTGTTTCCCGTTTATGCTGAGCTGGTTTTAGCATACTCGACCAGCAAGTACTTAACTGAGTAGCGCTGCGTTTAAGTCTAAGCAAAAAGGGCTGAAATATTTCAGCCCTTTTTATCTGCAACCTAGCGCAATAACTTACTTTGCAGGTGCTTTAGCAAAGCGTAAGTAAGGCAACTTAATATCGATATCGCCGAACTCTTTTTTCGCCTGCTCATCATTGAGGCTTAAGCCAACAATCACATCTTCACCTGGAACCCAGTCCGCAGGTGTTGCTAGTGCTACACCGTCAGTGATTTGAATCGCATCCAAAGCACGCATGATTTCAGCAAAGTTACGGCCAACCGACATTGGGTACGACATGGTCAAGCGTACTTTTTTGTCCGGCCCAATGATAAATACAGTACGGACTGTAGCGCTGTCTGCTGCTGTGCGCGACTCAGGCAAATAAGCGCCCGCTGGCAGCATATCGTACAATTTAGATACTTCTAAAGAGGTGTCATCAATGATTGGGAAGTCTGCTGGCGCGCCGGAAAACGCTTCAATATCACGCTGCCATTTTACGTGCTCTTCAACACTGTCCACTGACACGCCCATCACCTTGGTATTGCGCTTGGCAAACTCAGGAGCAAGACGCGCAACAGCACCAAACTCAGTGGTGCACACTGGAGTAAAGTCTTTTGGGTGTGAGAACAAAATAGCGTAACTGTCACCGATCCACTCATGGAGATTCAGCTTACCGGCGGTGGAATCCACAGTAAAATCTGGAGCAATATCATCAATACGAACGGACATAATCAATATTCCTTAACTGTTATATTATGAGTTTGCTACGCTGCAAGAAAGCGTGCTACTACACAGTAACACAACAAGCCTTTAAGGCGCCTTATGCGCCAGCCCAGAGCGTCAGCGTTGGGCGTCTTGTAGCCGAAGGCCTGGCCGTGCGCGCCCGCTTTTTGACCGATTGCAGAGCGGCGTAATAACCAACCGGCCCGCTGTAATCTTTCGGCTTGGGAGGTGGGTTGCCCGCGCCGGAATACTGCCAGATTTCGGCTTTAGGGGCTCTTCGCACTCAAAGTACGAGGCTTTTCGCGACTTTGGTAACCATTTTCCATGGCGATCAACGCGACAACGCGTAAAGACACCTTTGCTGGGTAAAATTTAACGCCGTCAGCACAGACGAGTGTAGCGAGTCCAACCCGCTTACTGGCTTTTGTGATTGACCTTGCTATGCACTCAGTTCTTGCAACGCTAAAAGCGCCATTTCTGCTTTAGCTGATTGAACAAAAATATGATCGTGATAATACGCTGCAATAACGTTAGCACTTATACCTTGAGCTGCTAGTTTTGCTGATACAGCCGCTGTCAAACCCACAGCTTCAAGACTTGAATGAACATTTAAAGTAATTTGACGAAATGAACCTTCAAACTGCAAGCCAGCATGTTCAGCTTTATTTTTCTCCAAGACTAACGTTAAACCTTCAGCCTCTAAAAATGTTGCCACTGGATTAAGCGAAACATAATCAATAATAGGACCAGAGACCGTACAAAACACAAATTCTGCCTCCAGTAACTGTGGCTCCATTGAACTCAATAACTCAGTTAGCTCTGTAACTCCTGACATAGGTATATGTTTCCATAAAGCTGTGTGATGATTGCAACCAAAAGTAAACCGCTCTAACTTCAACAGCGGCTATAACAGCACCTTATTCTCTACATTGACCTCAATAAACCATTTAGGCTGCATCGCATGAAAATCTTCACGGATATTGGAAGAAAGATAACTGGCCGAATCGAGCACGAAAGATTGCCCCTCCACCCGCTTGAAGACAACCCAATGCCAGAATTTTTTGCCTTCCTCCTGATGATGCTTGATAGACAACAAGGCCAGATCGGGCAATGCCTCCCAAGTTTCAAATGGGGTTTCATCAGCGGAAGCTTTGACACCTGCACTCGACAACATACACCGGACATACTGCGCATCTGACCATAACGATTTATCTGAAGCATGAATACCCATAGCATTGGCTGCGGCCTTCATCTCTGAGTACGTCTTACCCAGAATGTTGGCAACCGATGCGATTCCGCATCCGGTGGTTTCTTCCTGCACTACTGGTTTGAGCACTGATTCTCCTTTAATGCATAACGCCCGCAACACCGGCAAACCGAAGCGCAGCGTAGGTTTGTCCGCGTGCTTGCGATTGTTATGTTTTTATAGCCATTTATACATGACCAATGCATCTACATACCCTTTTTTAGGGTGATTAAATGCCTGAGGAAGACGACCAACCGTTTCGAAGCCAAGCCTGCCCCATAAGCGAACTGCCCCTTCGTTGCTAGATGCTACAAAGTTAAATTGCATTGCTTTATAGCCAAGCTCAGATGCAATTTTTTGAGAGTGTTCGCACATTGTTGTAGCTAACCCTTTGCCTCGTGCCTTTGATGAAACCATATACCCACAGTTACAAACGTGGTTACCAGGCCCAGCTTGGTTTGTTTTTATATAGTATGTGCCGAGTATTTGACCGGCCTCTTCAAAAACATATGTCTTGCGGGGTGCATCTAGCCAGATTTTCTCTGCCTGTTCCTTCGTGGTTTCAACATCGTATGCATAAGTTTCTCCGGCTTTAACAATTTCATGAAAAATCGGCCAGATTGCATTCCAATCTTCTCTTATTGCTTCTCTAATATTCATGCGAAATTCTCTGTGAAAACATAACGCCTTAATCAGCCGCGCCGTCTTTTGGCGTCGGTTGTATTAGCTTGTTATGTTCTTGTGCCCCAACTGGCTGCATATTTTCTGCTGGCTTGTAATATACATAAGCAGCAAAAGCCAAGGATGCTATACCTATCATTAGACTAGCAACGGATACCCACCACATTTTCTTATGTTTCCTGACATTCTCGTCATTTAAGTCTTGTAATTGAGAGGCAAGGGGTTGAAGCATATGATCATTTTCTTTACCTAGCACCTCCCTCACTCGCTCTAAGTGAAGGCGCACATCTGATGGCAGACCTTCAAAGGGTTCATCCCTTTCATAATCTTCAAACAACGCCTGAAAATAATCAGACTTATTTTTTTTTGCTTGTTCAGAAGTTAAAGCATTTTTAAATTGTCGCCTTGCGGCCAGCTGAATATCTTTTGAGTTTAAGTAGTACTCTTTAGATAAAATTTCAATTTGCTGCCTATCTAGTTTATTTTTTTCGAAAAGCTCGGACAACTCTTTGCCAAAACGATTGCGTCTATTTGTTTTTATAATTCCGTCTATTATTGCCGGTATAGCCCAAATCAGCATACCAAGCAGAACCATAACCTCGATTAATAAAACCAGAGCCATAAACTCTTTCCATGACATCAATACTTCTCCTTAGTTGAAAACATAACGCTTGAGTTAAGCCGCGCCGCGAAGCGGCGTCGGCTTGAACGAATTGTTAGACATTATTTGCCGACTACCTTGGTGATCTCGCCTTTCACGTAGTGAACAAATTCTTCCAACTGATCTGCGCGCGAGGCCAAACGATCTTCTTCTTGTCCAAGATAAGCCTGTCTAGCTTCAAGTATGACGGGCTGATACTGGGCCGGCAGGCGCTCCATTGCCCAGTCGGCAGCGACATCCTTCGGCGCGATTCTGCCGGTTACTGCGCTGTACCAAATGCGGGACAACGTAAGCACTACATTTCGCTCATCGCCAGCCCAGTCGGGCGGCGAGTTCCATAGCGTTAAGGTTTCATTTAGCGCCTCAAATAGATCCTGTTCAGGAACCGGATCAAAGAGTTCCTCCGCCGCTGGACCTACCAAGGCAACGCTATGTTCTCTTGCTTTTGTCAGCAAGATAGCCAGATCAATGTCGATCGTGGCTGGCTCGAAGATACCTGCAAGAATGTCATTGCGCTGCCATTCTCCAAATTGCAGTTCGCGCTTAGCTGGATAACGCCACGGAATGATGTCGTCGTGCACAACAATGGTGACTTCTACAGCGCGGAGAATCTCGCTCTCTCCAGGGGAAGCCGAAGTTTCCAAAAGGTCGTTGATCAAAGCTCGCCGCGTTGTTTCATCAAGCCTTACGGTCACCGTAACCAGCAAATCAATATCACTGTGTGGCTTCAGGCCGCCATCCACTGCGGAGCCGTACAAATGTACGGCCAGCAACGTCGGTTCGAGATGGCGCTCGATGACGCCAACTACCTCTGATAGTTGAGTCGATACTTCGGCGATCACCGCTTCCCTCATGATGTTTAACGCCAAGCTTTGGGGCGACTGGAGCGTAGCGTAAGACGTCCCAGCCGCGATAGCGGCGACAACAGCGCCTTGTTATGCATTTTCGACCTCAATGAACCACTTGGGCTGCATGGCGTCGAAATCCTGACGGATATTGGATGGCAGGTAGCTAGCCGAATCCAGCACGAAAGGCTGGCTTCCCACACGCTTGAATACAACCCAGTGCCAGAAGTCCTTGCCTTCTTCCTGATGGTGCTTGATAGACAACAATGCCAGATTGGGCAATGCCTCCCAAGATTCAAATGGGGTTTCATCAGCGGAAGCTTTGACACCTGCGCTCGACAACATACGCCGGACATACTCCGTATCCGACCACAACGACTTATCCGAAGCATGGATACCCATAGCATTGGCTACGGCCTTCATCTCTGAGTACGTCTTGCCCAGAATGTTGGCAACCGACGCGATTCCGCATCCCGTGGTTTCTTCCTGAACTACTGGCTCGAGCACTGACTCCCCCTTAATGCATAACGCTCGGCACATGTGCCGCTGTGGAACCGCAAAGCGGTGGAAAAGCGGTCACCGTGCTGCCGCTTGTTAGCTGCATTTAATCTAGATTGGAAAGCTCATTTTCAAGATGTTTTATTTCGTTTTTCTCTTCTTCAATCTTTTTCTGATATTTGCGAACATCATCCATATCTCCATCTTCTTCAGCTTCCTTGAGATCAGCCTCATACGCTGCAAGATCTTCTTTGGCCTCATCTATTTCTTCGACCAAGTCCTCGCGAAGATCTTCATCAGTACAGTGCAGATTTGCCTCAGCCAATGCCTTTGCTAATCCAGCCGCCTTGCGATCATTACCTTTTTCTTCGGCAATGTTGAGCTGATTCTCTATCTCACAGAACTTCCTATCGCAACCTTTTAAGCTCCCACAATCCAAAGACGCCAAGGCTGGAACAGCTGTAAAAGTAAACAGCAGCCCAGCGAGTACGGTGGCTGGTATTGTAAATAATTGAGTGAACATCTTGATCACGACTCTCTCCCAGGTATTGGTACGAACAGCTAACGCAAAGCACACGGGCGGCGAGCCGCGCAGCGGGTTGACGTCCCAGCGACCAAAGGGAGCGAGTGATGCGCCTTGTTATGCATTGCTACTGCCCTTGAACTTTGGCCATTGATTGTAGCCAACATCCAGGTTGTTTGATTGGTACTCCCGAATCAGCACAGACTCCATACGATTAATCTCGGATGCCTCATCTGACATAAAAATGACTTCCCGGCGAATGGTCATATCCATACGCTCCTCAGGCGTAAAATCCCTTGCTATCAGCTCGCTACTAGCACTCCCCACTCTATTGTAAACAAGACATTTTTATCTTTTATATTCAATGGCTTATTTTCCTGCTAATTGGTAATACCATGAAAAATACCATGCTCAGAAAAGGCTTAACAATATTTTGAAAAATTGCCTACTGAGCGCTGCCGCACAGCTCCATAGGCCGCTTTCCTGGCTTTGCTTCCAGATGTATGCTCTTCTGCTCCTGCAGCTAATGGATCACCGCAAACAGGTTACTCGCCTGGGGATTCCCTTTCGACCCGAGCATCCGTATGATACTCATGCTCGATTATTATTATTATAGAAGCCCCCATGAATAAATCGCTCATCATTTTCGGCATCGTCAACATAACCTCGGACAGTTTCTCCGATGGAGGCCGGTATCTGGCGCCAGACGCAGCCATTGCGCAGGCGCGTAAGCTGATGGCCGAGGGGGCAGATGTGATCGACCTCGGTCCGGCATCCAGCAATCCCGACGCCGCGCCTGTTTCGTCCGACACAGAAATCGCGCGTATCGCGCCGGTGCTGGACGCGCTCAAGGCAGATGGCATTCCCGTCTCGCTCGACAGTTATCAACCCGCGACGCAAGCCTATGCCTTGTCGCGTGGTGTGGCCTATCTCAATGATATTCGCGGTTTTCCAGACGCTGCGTTCTATCCGCAATTGGCGAAATCATCTGCCAAACTCGTCGTTATGCATTCGGTGCAAGACGGGCAGGCAGATCGGCGCGAGGCACCCGCTGGCGACATCATGGATCACATTGCGGCGTTCTTTGACGCGCGCATCGCGGCGCTGACGGGTGCCGGTATCAAACGCAACCGCCTTGTCCTTGATCCCGGCATGGGGTTTTTTCTGGGGGCTGCTCCCGAAACCTCGCTCTCGGTGCTGGCGCGGTTCGATGAATTGCGGCTGCGCTTCGATTTGCCGGTGCTTCTGTCTGTTTCGCGCAAATCCTTTCTGCGCGCGCTCACAGGCCGTGGTCCGGGGGATGTCGGGGCCGCGACACTCGCTGCAGAGCTTGCCGCCGCCGCAGGTGGAGCTGACTTCATCCGCACACACGAGCCGCGCCCCTTGCGCGACGGGCTGGCGGTATTGGCGGCGCTGAAAGAAACCGCAAGAATTCGTTAACTGCACATTCGGGATATTTCTCTATATTCGCGGTTCAGCAGGCATGTCCCCTTTGAGGGCGACCCGACGACAGGATAATCGACCTTATGGTGCGCAAATATTTCGGCACAGACGGTATTCGTGGCAAAGCCAACGAAGGCGCGATGACGGCGGAAACCGCCTTGCGCGTCGGCATGGCGGCTGGCCGTGTCTTTCGTCGCGGTGACCACCGCCATCGTGTCGTGATCGGCAAGGATACGCGCCTGTCGGGCTATATGCTTGAACCCGCGCTCACAGCCGGTTTCACCTCGATGGGCATGGACGTATTCCTTTTTGGCCCGCTGCCGACAACGTATGCATTTTATTGAAAAATAGGGGTCAGGTATCAAACGAATCCAAGAAGACTTCGCATCCTATGGTCTGCGTCCCCCTGTCTTTGAAAATTTCCAGCACGGTTTTCGAGTTATTGTCTCATCAAAGCTACTTTTCGAATCTAATGAGGGAGTAAATGAGGGAGTAAATCTAATGTTTAATCAGATAAGAACTAATCCAGGAAAGCGTGCACCATTTTTAGTAAACGAGCTATTAGTTCCTGTCAAGATAGTAGAGCGGTGGCTCAAAATCTTAAGAGATGATCATAAAATCGAGTTTCGAGGAGCTCCTAAAAGTGGAGGATACTGGCTAAAATAGAAATCAATGATACTCTTAAGTGGCACCAATCGAACTCCTATTTTAGCATTTAAAAAAGTATCCTCACATCATTTTATTGAACAATACCTAAGGCTGCTCTGGCGGCATTGACATGATTATCGTCGTTGCATTCTACCGCAAAAGCGCCATATGCTAGTGGAGCTGCAGCAGCCCTCTCTATAGATTGTTCGTAGAGCCTATCCCATATCGTTCCGCCTTGTTTAGCATACTCCGTTATCAAACTCTTCAGGCTATCCTCTCCAAAAACCGATACGTGACCAGAAAAGTCCAGTGCAGGATCACCCATATGCGCAGTAGACCAATCTATGATACCAGAGGTCTTACCTTCCTTCGAGGTTAAGACATGCCCTGCATAGAGATCGCCATGGATGAAACAAGTGAATTCAGGCCACAAAGGGTCATTGTCCAACCATCTACGGTATCTGTTTTCCAACGGCTCGCTGATACCTATCTCAGATTTCACCAAGTGGATACGGTCAGCTATTTCGGTCCTCAATTCACTTGGAGTCATTATTTTCAAGTTGCTCTTTCTCACATCGTCAGCTGTAATACGATGTAATTGGGCCAATGATTTTGCCAGAGACTCCACATAAGCTATGCTATCGCGATCTATGTTCCAAGATACCTCATGTGTTATCGCATCGAATGTCAGAGCAGGCGCATCCTCCAGTAAAGGGTAGGCTATTAGGCGCTCCGATACAATTTTCCAATCAGGGACATTGATCGACAGGTTTCTTTTGGCTAAATCCAATATTCTACTTTCATTTTCGATTTGTTCAAGCATATCGCTTCTTCGAGGTATACGGAGTACCCAGTTCTCACCGTTTACTTCCTTTACAAAGGCAACTCTAAAGTCGATGCCCATCTCATTGACGCTCATCTCTTCCGAAATTCTCAGCCCATGCTCTAGGGCTAATGTTTGCATATCTTCGATTGTCATTTCTATACTGTTTTCTTTTATTAAATTGGTACCAGTTCCCCCGACAGGACATTCTGAATGTCATATACAGGTGTAACACTTTACCCATATTCTTTTCGTATGGATAACACTTCCCATCAGGGAACAAAAATCTGATACATGAATTAATTGTGAGACAGTAGACCTACTGTCGCATTGAAGCCATCTCGGCGACTATTTGATTAGGAAAACCAAGGCTTTGCCATCATAGCCTTATCATAGAAGTATAACATAGTTGTAAAGATAGAAAATTATTTTTTTATTCAGTTCCACTTGTTTGATATACGACATTCCAGTGGCTGAGTTATCAGCCGTTCTTCCTTGCGATTGCCAATGAAATAAAGTCTCATCTATCGCATAATCATCATACATTGTTGTAGGAGAGAAGTCCTCCTCTGATTTTTGCAGATTAATAAATAATAGCTCTGTGTTTAGCTTCTTGTTTTCTGCTGTCCCTTCTCTATTAGAACTTTTCTTATGTAAAGTGCTCAATCCAAAAGCAACCAATATCTGGTCACGAGTATATCGCGCATGAAGTTGCAGCGGTTGTTCATAACCCAGTGAACATTTTGACTCCTCAAAATCGATTAAGCTAATGCGTAGATGCAGATACTCCTTTATCTCCGCTAAATAATCTTTGTTACTGCCTATCGTTGCAATAGAGTCACTAAGCGACATATTTGTAGTGGCTTCTTGCCAAAAGTCGTAGTGCAACATCGTAAGGTAAAGCCTGTCTAACTCAGTAAGATTAGCTTCATCTACTTTAAAATATCGATTAGACAAGGCTAATACATATCTAAAGTAGGAGAGCGAATTCGTTGCTGCCCATTTTTTCGAAAGCATGGCTCTATATTGTTTTTCATTCGATCGATTTAGGTTCTCGATCAATCCTGCTTCCGCACGCATAGCAGCCCAGGTGTCTCGTAGGCTCCCTCATTAAATATATCAACTACAGTAGATGGTATGACAGGGAGTTAATTAAAATAGCCTGCAAGATTATTTTGCAGGCTATTTTATCATTCTGTAAGCAATAGTTTATAAACTATACAAGTTCTAATTCATAAGGGTTATTGATACTTTCTTTACCAAAGCGTTTCAGCAACTCGAATTTATTGGAAGCATCAATATGCTCTAACTTTAAAATCTCTTTTACAGCAGGCTGTTTTAAACCGGGAATACGACTTTGAAAGAAGGGCCATAAGTCCTTATTACGGTACACCTTATTTAGGTTCGAAAAACCAGCGATATGGTTATATTTGTCTTTAACCTCTTTAAATTCATCTGAATATTTAAACTGCCATTCATTTTCCTTATAACTAAGTTCTCCGATGAGTAGGTTTTCAAATTTTAGAAGAAAAACCTCTTCACGATTTGAAACCTGGTGTACGGTTGGGATCCTCATGGAATTTGATTCCTGGCGTTTACTGAAAAATTTATTGATAATATTTAACATGTCGCCTCCTCTCTTAAAATGTTAAATCTCGTTTTAATAATATATAATATAATGTCAATTCTAGCAGCGCTGAAGATAGATGAAAACTCATTTACAATCATTGCCACTACTTGTTCTTCTTTTGAAGGACTGCAAAGGTCGTTAATATTCTACTAGAGTCAATACTTTGTTAATCGTAATATCAATTCTTAGCTCCTCCCATATTTCTCGTCGTAGGCAATCTTCTTTTGATTCACCATCTTCGACCTTACCGCCTGGGAACTCCCATTTTAGCGGCATCTTCATTGCGGCTGATCGTTGGCAGATGAGAATTTTATTCTCGTGGACTATTATAGCGCAGGTTACTTCTAACATGGTGCTTTAAAGATAGGGAAAGTAAATCACAAAAAAATACCTGAAGCTGGGGGCTTCAGGTATTTTTAACTAACCAATTATTAACCAAAATTATGAATACTGTTATAACGGCAACTCCTATGCCGATAGTATGTTCTACTGTCATCATAACACAAAGGTTACAATATCTTGATTTTGTTTTAGGGCAGGCCGACGACTGTAGCCCAAGGCAAGAGAATCGGTTTTAAAGATTTATAAGGAATCAATTCGATTTTTATCAGCCAGGTTAGATGAATACTGTTCTTGCATTAGAACTGTCTATGTAAATCGAATTTTTTCAATAGTATTTTATTTATAGCTTTAGGTTGAATTTTATCAATATGACCGCTAATTTCAAGAACTATATACAATATTACCGAGCTTGCTTATTGGATGGAGGAAAAGGCAAGGTAAAAGAAGCTACCTGTTTTGAGAATGAAAATCAATTCATAGCTCAACTCCCATCACAGATACTTGGAGAGTTTTGGCCAGAACAGGAGGTTCCCAACGAGCAAACCAGCGCAGACGAGCGGGATGATGAGCGGACAGTTATATCCTTATGTCCTCGATCATGGATCGCCAATAGTTTAGGTTTCGAGCATGCCGGGCAGTTACGTATAGGAAGAATAAACGCCCTTTTCACCCAAGTCCAACAGCTTTGGACCGCAGTTGACTCTTTCGACACCCCTGCGATGCAACCCAATCCGGCTGCCGGGGAGCCAGCAACGCTGAAAATTTACCCTCCTCTTTCCCACTAGCGGCTCCTTTTCCGACAACCAGCACGGCGGATCCCTGCCGCGGCGCTGTGAACGCAGCATTTTGATTGGTATCGTTGGCCTTCAGGCTCGTCAGTCAAACAGACCCAGGAGCAGCTCAGCCGGTGGCGCCCGGCTTTCGGGTAACGCCCTGGTCCCGCTGGTTTCGGCTTTGTGCTTCAGGTGATCAAGGATCTGCTTGATCACTATAGGGTCTTCAATGCAGGCGATGACTTTCATGGCGCCGCCGCAGCCGCTGCAGGTCTCGATGTCGATATTGAAAACACGCTTGAGCCGTTGCGCCCATGTCATCGACGCTCGCCGTTGTGCTGGTGTTGCCGGTTCATCAGCCACCCTGACCTTGTTGCCCCTGCCCCGTTTTGCCGGCGTGACCAACGCCCGGTGCCGACTGTTGGGTGCGAACACCCCGTGGAAGCGGGTTAGGTTGACTCTGGGCTTCGGTACCAGGGCGGCCAGCCTTGCAATGAAATCCAATGGTTCGAAAATGACGTGCGTGGTGCCGTCCCGGTACGGCGTCTTGAGCTGGTAGCGCACGTTGCCGCCTCGTGTTAACGACAGCCGCTTCTCGGATACCGCCGGGCGGCTGATGTACCGGCACAGCCGTTCGAGCTTCTTGCGTTCATCGGCCCTGGCCGCCACGCCGGCGTGCAGGCTGGACCCGGCTACCTTGCCAATCCCGTCACCGAACGGATCACCACTGGTCGGCAGAGTTTGCAAAGTGAACACCTTTCGCCCCGCCTGTGAACCGACAGCGATACGGTAAGTGATCGAGTGCCCCAGCAGGGGTGTCATCGGGTCGTCATCCACCGCATCCGAGGCCAGATAGCTGTTTTCGACATCCCGTTCCAGCAGGCCTTGCCGTTCCAGATAGCGACCCACCCGGTGGGCGATGGTGTGCGTCAGCTGGGTGAGCTCTGGGCTGGTCGGCGCCTTGACCCAGCGGAAACGCGCTGAGCCGTGGGATTGCTCGACATACACACCGTCGAGAAACAGCATGTGGAAGTGAACATTCAGATTGAGCGCCGATCCAAAACGCTGGATCAGGGTGACCGCGCCCGTCTTGGCCACTTGGTGGGTATGGCCCGCTTTCTTGACCAGGTGCGTGGCAATGACGCGGTAAACGATGCCCAGCACCCACCCCATGATCTCGGGCCGGCTGGCAAACAGGAAACGCAGCTGAAACGGGAAGCTCAACACCCACTGACGCATGGGTTGTTCAGGCAGTACTTCATCAACCAGCAAGGCGGCACTTTCGGCCATCCGCCGCGCCCCACAGCTCGGGCAGAAACCGCGACGCTTACAGCTGAAAGCGACCAGGTGCTCGGCGTGGCAAGACTCGCAGCGAACCCGTAGAAAGCCATGCTCCAGCCGCCCGCATTGGAGAAATTCTTCAAATTCCCGTTGCACATAGCCCGGCAATTCCTTTCCCTGCTCTGCCATAAGCGCAGCGAATGCCGGGTAATACTCGTCAACGATCTGATAGAGAAGGGTTTGCTCGGGTCGGTGGCTCTGGTAACGACCAGTATCCCGATCCCGGCTGGCCGTCCTGGCCGCCACATGAGGCATGTTCCGCGTCCTTGCAATACTGTGTTTACATACAGTCTATCGCTTAGCGGAAAGTTCTTTTACCCTCAGCCGAAATGCCTGCCGTTGCTAGACATTGCCAGCCAGTGCCCGTCACTCCGCGGTCTTCACTGCGTGATCGAGTTGATCGACACCCGCCGTGACACGCTCCATGAAGTGCCTGCCTGCGTCTGTTAGCCGAACGCCCCGCGCATGGCGCTCAAATAGCAGGACACCAAGGTTATCCTCCAGCGCTTTCACACGCGCGCTGACGCTCGACTGGCTGATACCAAGTGCCTTGGCCGCATGCCGAAAATTCAGATGCTCGGCGACGGCGATGAACTGAACAAGGGAAATGAGCGGTATCCTGCCAGACAGGATACCGACATTCACGAGGTTTCGATGGTTAGTGCGCCGCATCGGAGCGGGCCTGCTACCAGTCGTCGGTTAGACGACTGGCGACTTCTCGGTGGCAGCCCCACGGAGCCGAAGGAGCACCAGCCCCAACGAAACCAGTACCGCCATCGCCGTGGCGTAACAGATCACGGGCCACGCTGTGTCACCGTTTAAAAGTGCCACCGCCAATGTCCCGACAATGCTGACTATCAGGCTTTGAACGCAGAAGTAGAACGCGACCGCTGATCCCGCGATGTCGTCGAACTCTGCCAAAGCGCCGTTCGCGGTAACGGACACCGTGAAGACAATACCGACCGCGACAACCCACATCGGTAGGATGAAGGTGAGGAATGACGGCGAGCCGTAAAGTTCGCCGATCCCCAACAGGACCGCTCCGCAAACAAGCAACGCCATCCCACGCGCCACGCATCCTGCGATGCCCCATCTGGCGACAAAGGACTTCGCGAAACGGGTTGTCACGATCATTACAAGCGCGACAGTGGCGAAGGCAAAGCTGAATCCGATCTCGGAATATTCCGCTTGGCCTATGAGCACACGGGGAGCCGTCGAGAAGAAGACGAAGTAGGTGCCCATACCGGCGCTAAAGCCGACAGTGTAAACCCAAAAAGCCGGACTCGCGAAGATCGGCAAGACAGATCGGCGCGTCTTGACTTGATCCAGAGGGCGGGTTTCGTGCCACCTGAAACCCGCATTTAGGAGTGCGAGCATCGCCAGTATAGCCAAAGTAATGAATATCGCCTGCCATCCCAAGAACTCGCCGATCAATACTCCGGCGATAGGGCCGAGCGCAGGCACGAACGCCAGCATCGAACTGAAAAGGCCGTAGATGACGACACCCTCAGGACGGTTGGCATAAACGTCGCGAACCGTCGCGAACGTCGCCACCAGCATGGCCGACGCGCCCACTGCTTGAAGTAGACGGAAAGCGACAAAGGCCGGTGCAGTTGAAGACCAAGCTGCTCCCAGAGACGCAATGACGAAAGCCGTTGCGCCCGCAAGTAGAATTGGCCGTCGCCCGATTCTGTCTGAGAGCGGACCAAAAATCACCTGGCCCACGCCGAGCATCACCATATAGAGGCTCAACGTGAGTTGGATCATAGCGGGCGTCGTGTTCAGGATGCCGGGCATCGCTGGAACGACAGGGAGATAAATATCCATCGCCAGTGAAGCGAGGATGTCGAAAGGAGCCATCAGCAGCAGTGCTGCCGGCAGCGTATAGGCCCACGCGGGGCGTGTGGTGGTCATGACGAATCAACCCTCGATTAAGGAATACCGGGCGACGTCTGCTCGTCAGCAATCAGATGAGACTAGCCTTACAGAGCGCCGCAACAACAATACTGGTTGTTGCGGCTTACTTGTCTGCTGACTTGGAATTTCCCATCTGATTACTCCACGCTTACGAATATGAATTGCTACATTTTATCCGATTATCTTTTGCTTCGCAATGCGGCATGGGCGCACTCAGCGTTCCAGCCCCCTCTGCCGCCCTAACTGCCACGACACCGACCCGCCCTGCACGATGCCCATAACCTCGCGGCCGAGTTGGCGGTCGATGATCGGCCGCCACGGGACAAGGGTGAACTCATGGGATTTCTCGACCACGGCGAACTTGCCGCTCGATAGATGCACGGTTCCGGTAAACTTGCCGCTGACGCTCTCGCCGTCCGTGGCGGCGCGGAACGGCAGGCCCTTACTCAAAGCCATATCCGATCCGACGCCGGCTACCTCGCGCTCCCGCAGGATGGCGAGAAGGTTGCGCCGGTAGAAGACGCGGCTGTCCCGGCTGCGGGTGGCGTCGCCCTGTTCGATATGGTGCTCGCGGCGCTGGTCCATGGCTTCGCGGACTTGTTGCCCGAAGCCGGTTGGCGCAAGGTCGGCCGTCTCGCCGTGGATCAGCCGCCGGTCCAGCCAGGTCGCGCCGTCCGATCCGATCTGTTTGTTCAGATCGACCGGGGAAAGGACGCGAACGCTGGCCTGACTGTCTCGGCCGGCGTCATGGGCGGCGGCACGGCTGACCAGATCATCGGGGATGCGCCATTGGTCGGCGTCGATCCGCTCGACGATACCGGCCCGGCGTAGCGCCTCCAGCCGGCGCACATGGGCATCGACATAGCCCTCATAGTCGCCGCCTGGAACGCGGCACGTATAGGAAGAATAAACGCCCTTTTCACCCAAGTCCAACAGCTTTGGACCGCAGTTGACTCTTTCGACACCCCTGCGATGCAACCCAATCCGGCTGACGGGGAGCCAGCAACGCTGAAAATTTACCCTCCTCTTTCCCACTAGCGGCTCCTTTTCCGACAACCAGCACGGCGGATCCCTGCCGCGGCGCTGTGAACGCAGCATTTTGATTGGTATCGTTGGCCTTCAGGCTCGTCAGTCAAACAGACCCAGGAGCAGCTCAGCCGGTGGCGCCCGGCTTTCGGGTAACGCCCTGGTCCCGCTGGTTTCGGCTTTGTGCTTCAGGTGATCAAGGATCTGCTTGATCACTATAGGGTCTTCAATGCAGGCGATGACTTTCATGGCGCCGCCGCAGCCGCTGCAGGTCTCGATGTCGATATTGAAAACACGCTTGAGCCGTTGCGCCCATGTCATCGACGCTCGCCGTTGTGCTGGTGTTGCCGGTTCATCAGCCACCCTGACCTTGTTGCCCCTGCCCCGTTTTGCCGGCGTGACCAACGCCCGGTGCCGACTGTTGGGTGCGAACACCCCGTGGAAGCGGGTTAGGTTGACTCTGGGCTTCGGTACCAGGGCGGCCAGCCTTGCAATGAAATCCAATGGTTCGAAAATGACGTGCGTGGTGCCGTCCCGGTACGGCGTCTTGAGCTGGTAGCGCACGTTGCCGCCTCGTGTTAACGACAGCCGCTTCTCGGATACCGCCGGGCGGCTGATGTAGTGGCACAGCCGTTCGAGTTTGCTGCGCTCATGGGCCTTGGCCGCTACGCCGGCATGTAGCGAGAAACCGGCAACCTTACCGGGCATGTCACCAAACTGATCTTCCGGGTCGCAGGCGGGCAGTGTCTGCAGGGTGAACACCTTGCGCCCTGCCTGTGGCCCCACGGCGATGCGATACGTGATGGAATGCCCCAGCAGTGGAGTCATCGCATCTTCATCCACCGCATCCAAGGCCAGGTAACTGTTTTCAGCATCCCGCTCCAGTAGGCCTTGCCGCTCCAAATAGCGGCCGACCCGATGGGCGATGGTGTGCGCCAGTTGGGTGAGTTCGGCGCTGGTCGGCGCCCTGACCCAGAGGAACCGGGCTGTTCCATTGGGACGCTCAACGTACACGCCATCGAGGAACAGCATGTGAAAGTGAATGTTGAGGTTCAGTGCACTGCCGAAGCGCTGGATCAGGGTGACGGCACCGGTCTTGGCCGCTTGGTGGGTATAGCCCGCTTTCTTGACCAGATGCGTGGCGATGACGCGGTAAACGATGCCCAACACCCGGCCCATGACCTCCGGCCGGCTGGCGAACAGAAAGCGCAATTGAAAGGGAAAGCTGAGTACCCATTGGCGCATGGGCTGTACGGGCAGAACCTCATCGACCAGTAGCGCGGCGCTTTCGGCCATACGCCGTGCGCCACAACTAGGACAGAAGCCCCGACGTTTGCAGCTGAACGCAACCAGGTGCTCAGCGTGACACGACTCACAACGCACCCGCAGAAAGCCGTGTTCGAGACGGCCGCATTTGAGGTAGGCGTCAAACTCGCGTTGCACATAACCGGGCAGTTCCCTGCCCTGCGCCGCCAAATGGGCAGCGAACGTCGGGTAGTATTCTTCGACGATCCGATAGAGCAGGGTTTGCTCGGGCCGGTGACGCTGGTAACGACCAGTGTTCTCGTCCCGGCTGGCCATCCTGGCCGCCACTTGGGGCATGATCCGCATCCTTGCGATACTGTGTTTTTATACAGTTTATCGCTCAGCTGCGAGATATTGAAGTCTCAGCTGTGATGCCAGCCAGTGCCAGACATTGCCTGTGAGTGCCAGTCACTCCCACTCGATTGTAAATAAGCATTTATTTTTCTTATTTTTTATACAGTTACAAATCGCCATATTCAAAATACCACGAAAAATACCATGCTCAGAAATTAGTTGCCCTTCGGTTTTCATCATCAGCCAGCTGGCACCCAGAAGCACATACAATGCCGGTAGGGTAATGGCGATGAGAAGGGCGAACAGTATTCCATAACCACTGGTATCCAGCCCGGTGATATAGGCACCCAGCATCCAGCCCTGGGAGAGGGCGGCGATCAGCGAGCCGGCAAAAAAGGCGTTATTCCATAATCTGCGGCGGTGATCGCCGGCTTTGACCCGCAGGTCGAAGGCCACACCCCGCATGATCAGCCCGAACAGCATCAGGGTGACGGGGATGTACAGCGAGGTTAGCACCATGCCATGGGCTTTCGGGAATGCAATCAACAGTACTCCCACGCCCAGCACGATCCAGGTTTCGTTGGCATCCCAGAAGGGCCCGATGGAAGCGATCATGGTGTCTTTTTCACGCTCGCTGGCACCAGGCAGCAACAGTCCCACCCCCAGGTCATAGCCATCGAGAATAACGTAAATGAGCAACGACAGTCCCATGACGCCCATATAGATAACAGGTAGCCAGTAATTCAGGTCCATGGTCATTTTTCCTCAGGCTCTATTGGCGACAGTGGTGTAGCCCGGCTGCAGCTCCAGGGATCGCGCCGGCTTGGTGGACAGGTAGCGCAGGGCGCCGATATAGGAGGCCAGCAAAAACACATAGAGCAGTAGGTAACCCAGCAAGGTGCCACTCAATGTCGCCGTACTGTGGTCGGCGACCACATCAGCAGTTTGCAGCAGACCCTGCACAATCCAGGGCTGGCGGCCAATTTCGGTGACATACCAGCCGGCCAGCACCGCGATCCAGCCGGAAAAAGTCATCCAGGACAAGGCGGCGAGAGGCCGGGCTCCAAGAGTGCGGCCGCCCCTCAGTCCCCAGCCGGCCCACCAGGCGACCAGAACCATCAGCGTACCCATGCCCACCATGATGCGGAAAGCCCAGAATACGGGTGCCACTGGCGGGTGCTGGCCTTCAAATTCGTTTAATCCTTTGATTTCGCCTTCTGCCTCGTGGGTGAGAATCAGACTCGCCAGATTGGGGATCTCAATGGCCCAACGGGTTTCCTGGCGCTCTTCGTCGGGAAATCCAAACAGCACCAGAGGGGCACCCCGTTGGTTTCCCATACGGCCTCAATGGCAGCTACTTTGGCGGGTTGATGTTCAAGGGTATTGAGGCCGTGAAAATCACCGACTATCACCTGCAGCGGTGCCAGCACAGCGGCCATGACCACGCCGGTTTTCATCACCTTCCAAGTGGCCGGCCCCTCCACTCCCTTGCGGGCCCGCCAGGCGCTGACACCAGCGACCAGAAAGGCGCTGGTGAGCAGGGTGGCGATCATCATGTGAGTAAAGCGCCACGGGAAGGAGGGGTTGAAGATCACGGCCGTCCAGCTGTCCACAAAAAACTCGCCATTTTCGAGCAGATGTCCGGTCGGCGTCTGCATCCAGGAGTTGAGACTCAGTATCCAGAAGGCGGACAGGGAGGTGCCAAACGCCACCAGGAAAGAGGCAATCAGGTGCGTGCGATTGGATACCCGGTTTTTGCCGAACAGCATGATGCCGAGGAACGATGCTTCGAGAAAGAAAGCGGTCAAGACTTCATAGCCCAGCAGCGGCCCGGCGATATTGCCGGCCTTTTCCATAAAGCCGGGCCAGTTGGTACCAAACTGGAAACTCATGGTGATGCCGGAAACCACGCCCATGGCAAAACTCAGGGCAAATATCTTGACCCAGAAGTGATAGGCGTACTCCCAAGCCAGATCCCGGCTCAGGGTGTAACGTACCCTGAAATAGAGCAGAATCCAGGCCAGCCCCATGGTGATGGACGGAAACAGAATATGAAAACTGATGTTCGCTGCAAATTGAATACGGGCAAGAAGGAAGGGATCAATGTCCATGGTGTGTCATCTCTGATGCAGTTGAAACTGGTTTAAGTGCTCTCCTCGCAGAGTCGGGGTCCAGTGCCAGCAGCGCCTCGTAATGGCTGACAAACACCTGCCCCCCAAACGTTGTCAGAAAATGGGAATGCCGCAGTTGATCCATTACCGGACCCTTGACCTCTGACAGGTGCAGCTGAATACCGGCATCATGAAGTCTTTCGCTGATGGCTTCCAAGCTCTCCAAGGCGCTGGCATCGATCAGGTTCACCGCCGGGCACATCAGCACGAGATGCTGGAGGCCAGGCCTCCGGCTTACCAGCTCGGCGATTTTGTCTTCCAGATAGCGGGCATTGGGGAAATACAGGCTTTCGTCCACCCGTACTGATAACACCGTCGGGCTCTCCACTACCTGAAAACGATCCACATTGCGAAAATGCTGGCTGCCGGGCAGCTGGCCCACGACAGCAATATGAGGCTCGCTGGTGCGTTTCAGAAACAGGAACAGGGAAAGCCCGACACCCATCAGGATGCCGGTTTCCACGCCCATCAGCAGCACACCTGCCATGGTCGCCGCCATAGCCAGGGCGTCCGGGCGGGAGTAGCGCCAGGTGCGACTCAAGGCGCGCAGATCAACCAGGCTGAGCACGGCCATGATAATGGTAGCTGCCAGTACAGCCTGGGGAAGGTTGTGAAAGAGTGGGGTAAACAACATGACGGTCACGGCAATGCCAATGGCAGTAAATGCCCCTGCCATGGGGGTGCGGGCACCGGCGTCGTAATTGACCACCGAGCGTGCAAAACCGCCGGTAACCGGAAAACCACCGTTAAGCGAGGCGGCTATATTGGCTGCGCCCAGGCCCACCAGTTCCTGATTGGGCTCGATTCTTTCCCGACGTTTGGCTGCCAGAGTCTGACCCACGGAGACGGATTCTACAAATCCCACCAGGCTGATCAGTACAGCCGCCGGGAGCAGTTGCAGCGCAAGTCCTGGATCTGTAGCCGGCAGGGTCAGCAGTGGCAGGCCACCGGGGACATTACCGACCACCGAAACACCGGCATCGGCCAGTCCGAATGCAGTGACCACCACTATCGACAGCAGCAGCGTTAATACTGGTCCGGTCCGGCTCAGGTGGCCGGCCAGGGGCTCACCAAGCCCGGCATGAAGAAGCCAGTTTTTCAGGTGAAAGCGGGCAAGGTACAGCAGCGAAAGGCTGCCGGCACCCACCAGCAGGGTAGGCCAATGCAATACTGGCAACCCGTTTAGCAAGGCCAGCAGCAGTTCGGCGGCATTGTGGCCGCCAGCCTCGATGCCCAGTATATGCCGCAGTTGGCCAATGGCGATCAGGATACCGGGCATAGATACAGTGGCTCCTGCAACTAATAAAATTGCAGGATTTTTTATGCTACCAAAACTTTCCGTGCAAAGCTGAATATTATTTGCGTTAATTATTTTCGCTGCTTTTTCTGTTTGTTTGTTCATATAAATGGTTTATTATCAATAAAATAGTAGATATTGCAAAGGGGTTTTTTCTCATTTTTTGTGGCAGTTTTTTCATTGATTTAGCAATATGCTGACTAAATATAAAACTGTAACTATTACAAATACTGTTCTAACTTTTCTAATTGCCAGCCTCTGCGCAAAAAATGTTATGAGCATAGAACAAACCACTATACCTAAAGTCAAAACCGTAAATCCTTTTATGATTTCTAAATCTTCATAAGCTAAAACACAAGAAAAAAGACCGACCATAAACAAGCAAAGGCCAAACGCAAGATTAAAGAAAATCCAAGCGTTCCATTGTGTTGCTTTCTTATCTACGTTGAGCAATGTGCTTTTCATTTTTTCAATAAGATTTTTATCTTCTGGATGAAGAAGTTGGGAGTACAATGTTCCCAATACGTGAGCTACGCCAATCAGCATCTGTAAGGAAGCTCCTATTTCCCAAAGTAATTTCGCTATCATAATTTTTGTCCTTTAATAAATAAAACACTTCCCTGATGTATACATGTTTTCTGCTACTAAATTCATTCGTGTTAGGTTTTTTTTCTATACGTCATAATGTTAGCATAGTTGTTTTGAATCAAATGTTTTTCCCTTTACTCATATGAAATTTTGCTCGTTGTTGTTTTTTAGGTGGCACATAACGCTCAGATTAGCGAATATATCAATTTTAATTATATGTAAATGCTTGATATACCGTTTTTTAAAATTCTAAAATATAAACCCAGATTGACTTTCTGTTTTATAGATTCATTAATTTTTGGAACGAAAAGTCGGGACTAAACATTTCCGTTTCGTTTATTGTCGATTCTGCCTGTGCTTCTCTTCCATAAACAAACATGTGTTGTTCATAATTTTGAATAGCCTCTTCCATACTATTAAACTTCCCGTCAATCAGATTATCAGACAATATCAAGGCATCTACTAAACCGCTGTTTACACCCTGCCCTGCAAACGGAGGCATTAGATGAGCAGCATCGCCAACCATCGTTATGGGTAATGGACGACTGCTTTTCCAAGGCTTGGCTAAGGGGAATATCCGCGTTGCTAACCCGACAAACGATGATGTCGAACGAATCAGTTCTTTGTAGCGTTCGTCCCAATCGGAAAATTCTTTCAAGAGAAAATCAACAATATTATTGCTGTCCTGAAAATCTACTTGTGTTTTATTTTTCCAGTCGTCAGGTGTTTTAAAACTTATTCCAAAATGCAAAGCACCATTATTATTCGGATTGGCAAACAGTAAATTGCCTCTGTGTGCCGCCATTAACCGGTTTCCGTTGCATAACTGAAAAAATCCGGGGCAATTTACTGCTGGTTGATGAATATCGGCCTGTATATTGAAAGTACCTGTTGCTTCAACTTCCGTGTCGGTAACATATTTTCTTACTTTAGACATTCCACCGTTGGCGATAATAACCAAATCTGCTGTTTCGTTCGGCTTATCCTCAAACGATAGTACCCACTTCTCCTTATCAGGTTCAAGGGCAACAAGTTTTCTATCCCAAATGACGGTATTGTTTTGTAAACTATTCAATAAGATTGTCCTTAAATCATTTCTGTTTATTTCTGGATTGTCGAACCGATTTTCGGGCTTTACATTTTTGGTGGTTAAAATATTGCCCTTTTCATCAGCAATATTTACACCCATTGGCAAAGCTAAGTCATAATACGTCTGCAGCAACCCTGCTTTTTTCATTGCTTCCTGTCCCGAATCCCTGTGCAGATCAAGTGTCCCGCCAAAGATCCTCGCATCCCGGTCTTTGTCTCTTTCGTAGACCGTAACGTCCACACCGTTCTGCTGTAACAATCTTGCCATCGTCAATCCAACGGGTCCGGCACCAATTATGGCAATTTTTTTATTGTTTAATAAATTCATTTTTTGTTCTTACTTATTCTCTATTTTCCATTAGTTTACAATCAACCTGCTGTTAATCCACCGTCTACAACTAATGTATGCCCTATAACAAAAGATGACTTTGAAGGGCATAAATAAACTACAGAATTTGCGACTTCTTCATTGTTTTTTTGTCTGTTTACAAAGGTAGTTTCGCAGGGCATGACAAAATTGTATAAAATCGTCAATCAGCTAATATCCGTCAATTTAATCACTTTGTTGTTTTCAAATTCAAACACGGATTTCCCTGATAACGTTAGCTCTTGCCCTTTTTTTAAGCCGTTCGGAAGGTCCATTGCTAAAATTGCCGTATAATCAATCTCAATTTCGGTGCTGTTGTCAAAATGCCTAAACGATTTAAACGTATAGGAAGAATAAACGCCCTTTTCACCCAAGTCCAACAGCTTTGGACCGCAGTTGACTCTTTCGACACCCCTGCGATGCAACCCAATCCGGCTGACGGGGAGCCACCAACGCTGAAAATTTACCCTCCTCTTTCCCACTAGCGGCTCCTTTTCCGACAACCAGCACGGCGGATCCCTGCCGCGGCGCTGTGAACGCAGCATTTTGATTGGTATCGTTGGCCTTCAGGCTCGTCAGTCAAACAGACCCAGGAGCAGCTCAGCCGGTGGCGCCCGGCTTTCGGGTAACGCCCTGGTCCCGCTGGTTTCGGCTTTGTGCTTCAGGTGATCAAGGATCTGCTTGATCACTATAGGGTCTTCAATGCAGGCGATGACTTTCATGGCGCCGCCGCAGCCGCTGCAGGTCTCGATGTCGATATTGAAAACACGCTTGAGCCGTTGCGCCCATGTCATCGACGCTCGCCGTTGTGCTGGTGTTGCCGGTTCATCAGCCACCCTGACCTTGTTGCCCCTGCCCCGTTTTGCCGGCGTGACCAACGCCCGGTGCCGACTGTTGGGTGCGAACACCCCGTGGAAGCGGGTTAGGTTGACTCTGGGCTTCGGTACCAGGGCGGCCAGCCTTGCAATGAAATCCAATGGTTCGAAAATGACGTGCGTGGTGCCGTCCCGGTACGGCGTCTTGAGCTGGTAGCGCACGTTGCCGCCTCGTGTTAACGACAGCCGCTTCTCGGATACCGCCGGGCGGCTGATGTACCGGCACAGCCGTTCGAGCTTCTTGCGTTCATCGGCCCTGGCCGCCACGCCGGCGTGCAGGCTGGACCCGGCTACCTTGCCAATCCCGTCACCGAACGGATCACCACTGGTCGGCAGAGTTTGCAAAGTGAACACCTTTCGCCCCGCCTGTGAACCGACAGCGATACGGTAAGTGATCGAGTGCCCCAGCAGGGGTGTCATCGGGTCGTCATCCACCGCATCCGAGGCCAGATAGCTGTTTTCGACATCCCGTTCCAGCAGGCCTTGCCGTTCCAGATAGCGACCCACCCGGTGGGCGATGGTGTGCGTCAGCTGGGTGAGCTCTGGGCTGGTCGGCGCCTTGACCCAGCGGAAACGCGCTGAGCCGTGGGATTGCTCGACATACACACCGTCGAGAAACAGCATGTGGAAGTGAACATTCAGATTGAGCGCCGATCCAAAACGCTGGATCAGGGTGACCGCGCCCGTCTTGGCCACTTGGTGGGTATGGCCCGCTTTCTTGACCAGGTGCGTGGCAATGACGCGGTAAACGATGCCCAGCACCCACCCCATGATCTCGGGCCGGCTGGCAAACAGGAAACGCAGCTGAAACGGGAAGCTCAACACCCACTGACGCATGGGTTGTTCAGGCAGTACTTCATCAACCAGCAAGGCGGCACTTTCGGCCATCCGCCGCGCCCCACAGCTCGGGCAGAAACCGCGACGCTTACAGCTGAAAGCGACCAGGTGCTCGGCGTGGCAAGACTCGCAGCGAACCCGTAGAAAGCCATGCTCCAGCCGCCCGCATTGGAGAAATTCTTCAAATTCCCGTTGCACATAGCCCGGCAATTCCTTTCCCTGCTCTGCCATAAGCGCAGCGAATGCCGGGTAATACTCGTCAACGATCTGATAGAGAAGGGTTTGCTCGGGTCGGTGGCTCTGGTAACGACCAGTATCCCGATCCCGGCTGGCCGTCCTGGCCGCCACATGAGGCATGTTCCGCGTCCTTGCAATACTGTGTTTACATACAGTCTATCGCTTAGCGGAAAGTTCTTTTACCCTCAGCCGAAATGCCTGCCGTTGCTAGACATTGCCAGCCAGTGCCCGTCACTCCCAATAATTGATGCTATTGGTGAGATCCTTTCCGATATAGATTTTTCCATTCGGATACGTGATCTTGTAGATAATCTTCATACTTTCAGTCATTTGCTCTTCAGGCATAACGCTTGAGTTAAGCCGCGCCGCGAAGCGGCGTCGGCTTGAACGAATTGTTAGACATTATTTGCCGACTACCTTGGTGATCTCGCCTTTCACGTAGTGAACAAATTCTTCCAACTGATCTGCGCGGGAGGCCAAGCGATCTTCTTCTTGTCCAAGATAAGCCTGTCTAGCTTCAAGTATGACGGGCTGATACTGGGCCGGCAGGCGCTCCATTGCCCAGTCGGCAGCGACATCCTTCGGCGCGATTTTGCCGGTTACTGCGCTGTACCAAATGCGGGACAACGTAAGCACTACATTTCGCTCATCGCCAGCCCAGTCGGGCGGCGAGTTCCATAGCGTTAAGGTTTCATTTAGCGCCTCAAATAGATCCTGTTCAGGAACCGGATCAAAGAGTTCCTCCGCCGCTGGACCTACCAAGGCAACGCTATGTTCTCTTGCTTTTGTCAGCAAGATAGCCAGATCAATGTCGATCGTGGCTGGCTCGAAGATACCTGCAAGAATGTCATTGCGCTGCCATTCTCCAAATTGCAGTTCGCGCTTAGCTGGATAACGCCACGGAATGATGTCGTCGTGCACAACAATGGTGACTTCTACAGCGCGGAGAATCTCGCTCTCTCCAGGGGAAGCCGAAGTTTCCAAAAGGTCGTTGATCAAAGCTCGCCGCGTTGTTTCATCAAGCCTTACGGTCACCGTAACCAGCAAATCAATATCACTGTGTGGCTTCAGGCCGCCATCCACTGCGGAGCCGTACAAATGTACGGCCAGCAACGTCGGTTCGAGATGGCGCTCGATGACGCCAACTACCTCTGATAGTTGAGTCGATACTTCGGCGATCACCGCTTCCCTCATGATGTTTAACGTTTGAAATAAGGGGCGCCGAGCGCCAGCGAGGGGAGCCAAAAGCTTGCTTTTGGCCGTCCCGACTTGATTGAAGGGTTGGGCGATTTTGCCATTAGATTTTTTATAAATTTAGTGTGTTTAGAATGGTGATCGCATTTTTCTTGGCTTTTATGCTTGATGTTAAATTCGACCCCAAGTTTCCTGTAAGTGCGGACACAAAAACATATTTATGTCCTGATTTGCTTATAATAAACCCTTCAAACCATCCGTTTTGTAAGGTTCTATTTGCTGTGAATCCTGCACCAGTTTTCCCATACAGTTTTGTACTATTCTCCAGATCTTGTAGATACATGTTCTCTATGGTGTTTTCTATGGCTGAGTTTTTAACTGGGAGATTGTGATTAATAATTTTACGCAGGAATTGAATTTGTTCTTCTGGTGAAATTTTTAAGCTACTTTCGAGCCATGCTTCTGTTAATCCGTTGTTTCTTTCTTTATCTCCAGAGAAGTCTTGATTTCCATAATCAAAATCTTTGAGATAATTCTTGATTTTATTTAATCCAATTTTTTGGGTTATTTCTTGCGAAACCCAAACAACAGAAAATTGCATCCACGTCTTTGGTGTATGATTGCTGTTCCAGATCTCCATTCCTTTGGGGGTTTTATCCCATTTGAATATGGTTTTCTGATCTATTATTTCCGCATCAAATGCCATAAGTGATAATGCGATCTTGAAAGTTGAATCTGGTGCCATTTGCGTTGCACACTTTGCTTTATTGAATTGAGCAATTTCAGCGTTTGTGGATACATCGTAAAGTAAAAAACAACCTTCAGTTCCTTCAAATAATGGAGATGCAACAGTAGAGATATCTGTTGATGCACTGGCGCTGCTGTAGATAATATTTGCAATTATTAAAAAAATAGCGAAGTTGATATGTATTGTGTTTTTCATAATAAGTATTGGTTTGGTAAAGGGCTTAATTTTAACGGCTAACAATTAATGAGGCTCCGGGTTCGCCCAACACCTGAGTTAAGCCGGAGCGCTTTGCGGCCGCGGCGTTGTGACAATTTACAGAACAACTCCGCGGCCGCGAAGCGATCTCGGCTTGAACGAATTGTTAGACCGCGCTTAGAAGAACTCATCCAAGATCCGGTAGTACTCAATCTTAGCTATGTTCGGATTTGGCTCTCCATACTCGATGAAGAACTGGTTAGTGAGTTCTGGTCCAAATACCGCGTCAATGTTTCTCGATGCAAGCGCCAGGTCTTGATACTTATCGGCAAGCCCGACCCGACCGCAGTCTATGAAGCCGACGAAGGCATTACCTTGGAAGATGAAGTTCTCGGGACAGGCGTCGCCATGTGTGACTACCAGCTGCTCCGCTCCAGGCATTTGTATAAAAAGTTGCTCGTAAACATCCCGCGCCAGCATGCCTTGCCTTGCGTGATCAAAGTCCTCCTCATCAACTAACCCGGCTTCCAAACGGCCCGAAGCCAGCTTCAGTCGCAGGTGGAGCCTTTCGTCGAATGGGCAATCGTCAGGCGAGATCGAATGGAGGTCGCGTAACGCTCGTGCCATCTCTGCAACAACAATAACTGGATCTGCATCTGCGGCGTCAGCGGCATTGTGGCCAATCAATGCTTTTGTCAACAGGATGGTGACAGTTGAAGTCGAGACATATGAGATCACTTCCGGTACGAGAGCTCGTGTTCTGAGCCATCTAGTGCGCTGATGCTCTTGAAGAATTTCTTGAGCAGAAGATCCGGAGGCGTACTTTAGATACGCGGTATTGCGATCAGGAAATAGAACTCGAATCACTCGAGCATCTGACTGACCATACTCAACTTCTTCAAAAGTGCATTCATCCAACAAGGGTGAAAGCAAATTCTTTAGTTCAGATACTTCGTCGAGGGCGACTGTCATAGCGGTCTAACACCTGAGTTAAGCCGCGCCGCGAAGCGGCGTCGGCTTGGACGAATTGTTAGGCCGCATATCGCGACCTGAAAGCGGCACGCAAGACCTCAACCTTTTCCGCCCCGAGTGAGGTGCATGCGAGCCTGTAGGACTCTATGTGCTTTGTAGGCCAGTCCACTGGTGGTACTTCATCGGCATAGTAAAAGTAATCCCAGATGATCGCCTCCCAGCTGTTACAACGGACTGGCCGCCCGGCGATGACGCCCTCAGCCGCCTCTGGGCACGAGCCCTGCGGAGCCTCCGCGATTTCATACGCTTCGTCTGCCCACCAAGCAGGTTCGCAGTCAAGTAACTCATCCCCGATCTCCGCTAAGAATCCATAGTCCAACTCCTCCATGACGCGCCCGCCGAGCATTTCAACTATTGCCTCGAGCTCGCCGCGCCTCTCGCCGGGAAACGTCAGATCAATATCATCGTGCTTGCGTGTTACACGCCCTAGCCGTGCATCGATCGCCCAGCCCCCACCGATCCAGAGCGGCAGATTTCGCTCATCTGCCGCAGCTAGAATTTTGTGTATCAATGTGACCTGCGTTGCTGCCACTTGTTAACCCTTTTGCCAGATTTGGTAACTATAATTTATGTTAGAGGCGAAGTCTTGGGTAAAAACTGGCCTAAAATTGCTGGGGATTTCAGGAAAGTAAACATCACCTTCCGGCTCGATGTCTATTGTAGATATATGTAGTGTATCTACTTGATCGATCAGGCTTTTGTATATCTCCCCACCACCTGAAACAATGACATGATCCGTTATTTTCTTTAGGTTGGTTAAAGCATCTTTAATTGATGGAAAGATCAATACGTTCTCATTGTCAGATGTAAAACTTGAACGTGTTACGACCGCATACTTTCGGTTGGGTAATGCTCCCATTGATTCAAAAGTCTTGCGTCCAACCAACAGCCATTGGTTATAGGTAATAGCTTTAAACAGGAGCTGTTCACCTTTGGCGCTCCATGGAATATCAGGGCCATTCCCGATAACTCCATTCTTCGATATAGCTACCATTAGTGATAGTTTCACAATTCTTCCTCAGAGGTTAACTTTGTTTTAGGGCGACTGCCCTGCTGCGTAACATCGTTGCTGCTCCATAACATCAAACATCGACCCACGGCGTAACGCGCTTGCTGCTTGGATGCCCGAGGCATAGACTGTACAAAAAAACAGTCATAACAAGCCATGAAAACCGCCACTGCGCCGTTACCACCGCTGCGTTCGGTCAAGGTTCTGGACCAGTTGCGTGAGCGCATACGCTACTTGCATTACAGTTTACGAACCGAACAGGCTTATGTCAACTGGGTTCGTGCCTTCATCCGTTTCCACGGTGTGCGTCACCCGGCAACCTTGGGCAGCAGCGAAGTCGAGGCATTTCTGTCCTGGCTGGCGAACGAGCGCAAGGTTTCGGTCTCCACGCATCGTCAGGCATTGGCGGCCTTGCTGTTCTTCTACGGCAAGGTGCTGTGCACGGATCTGCCCTGGCTTCAGGAGATCGGAAGACCTCGGCCGTCGCGGCGCTTGCCGGTGGTGCTGACCCCGGATGAAGTGGTTCGCATCCTCGGTTTTCTGGAAGGCGAGCATCGTTTGTTCGCCCAGCTTCTGTATGGAACGGGCATGCGGATCAGTGAGGGTTTGCAACTGCGGGTCAAGGATCTGGATTTCGATCACGGCACGATCATCGTGCGGGAGGGCAAGGGCTCCAAGGATCGGGCCTTGATGTTACCCGAGAGCTTGGCACCCAGCCTGCGCGAGCAGCTGTCGCGTGCACGGGCATGGTGGCTGAAGGACCAGGCCGAGGGCCGCAGCGGCGTTGCGCTTCCCGACGCCCTTGAGCGGAAGTATCCGCGCGCCGGGCATTCCTGGCCGTGGTTCTGGGTTTTTGCGCAGCACACGCATTCGACCGATCCACGGAGCGGTGTCGTGCGTCGCCATCACATGTATGACCAGACCTTTCAGCGCGCCTTCAAACGTGCCGTAGAAGGCACTGTTGCAAAGTTAGCGATGAGGCAGCCTTTTGTCTTATTCAAAGGCCTTACATTTCAAAAACTCTGCTTACCAGGCGCATTTCGCCCAGGGGATCACCATAATAAAATGCTGAGGCCTGGCCTTTGCGTAGTGCACGCATCACCTCAATACCTTTGATGGTGGCGTAAGCCGTCTTCATGGATTTAAATCCCAGCGTGGCGCCGATTATCCGTTTCAGTTTGCCATGATCGCATTCAATCACGTTGTTCCGGTACTTAATCTGTCGGTGTTCAACGTCAGACGGGCACCGGCCTTCGCGTTTGAGCAGAGCAAGCGCGCGACCATAGGCGGGCGCTTTATCCGTGTTGATGAATCGCGGGATCTGCCACTTCTTCACGTTGTTGAGGATTTTACCCAGAAACCGGTATGCAGCTTTGCTGTTACGACGGGAGGAGAGATAAAAATCGACAGTGCGGCCCCGGCTGTCGACGGCCCGGTACAGATACGCCCAGCGGCCATTGACCTTCACGTAGGTTTCATCCATGTGCCACGGGCAAAGATCGGAAGGGTTACGCCAGTACCAGCGCAGCCGTTTTTCCATTTCAGGCGCATAACGCTGAACCCAGCGGTAAATCGTGGAGTGATCGACATTCACTCCGCGTTCAGCCAGCATCTCCTGCAGCTCACGGTAACTGATGCCGTATTTGCAGTACCAGCGTACGGCCCACAGAATGATGTCACGCTGAAAATGCCGGCCTTTGAATGGGTTCATGTGCAGCTCCATCAGCAAAAGGGGATGATAAGTTTATCACCACCGACTATTTGCAACAGTGCCTCAGCAATCATATTTTTAAATTATATAACTCCCAACTGAGCTTTTGCTCCAACGATAAGGCTTTCATTTTGAGTTTCTAAGGCAAATAAACCATACATCAAAGGAGAGGCCGCTGCTCTTTCTAAAGTCTGTTCATATAGTTTATTCCAAACTTTACCCCCTAGTTTTTCATACTCGATGATTAGAGTTTTGAGGCTTTCTTCTCCAAACAAAGTTACATGCCCAGCAAAATCAATCGCTGGGTCATCTATATGGGCTGTTGACCAATCAATAACGCCTGAAACAGCTCCATCCTTTGAAGCTAGTACATGCCCAGCATATAAATCGCCATGTATAAATTGGGTGAAATCTGCCCATAGAACATCATTATCCAACCATTTTCTGTAGCGGGTTTCCAATTGCTCACTTATACCAATTTCAGATTTTACTAACTGCAAATTGTTTGCTATTTCAGGTCTTAAATCTGAAGGTTTCATAATTTTCAAATCATTTTCCCGAACTTCTTTTTCAGGAATACTATGGATTTCAAATAAGGTTTTTGCCAAAGATGTTATGTATTTCGGGCTATCTTTGTCCATATTCCAAATTATTTCATAGGTTTCAGCATCCAAATTTAAAACAGGATTATCTTTAAGTATGGGATAAGCCACTAATTCTGTAGATGAAATTCTCCAATCAGGAACCTCTACAGAAAGATGTTTTTTTACCAATTCTAAAATGCGTTTTTCTTTCTTGATTTGTTCCCTCATGCCATCACGACGAGGAATACGCAGCAACCATTGTTGCCCCTTTGTATCAAGAGCAAAAACGACCTTAAAATCAATGCCCATTTCATTGAAATTCATTTTGTCCGTAAGCAACAAGCCGTGTGCTTCAGCAAGTGATTGAATATCTTGAATTGTCATTTTTAATTTCCTTTAAAGAGTTCAATAATTAATGTTCGGATTAGATTGGCTATCATTAACAATCTCTCTCAAAAGTCTTGATGATTTTGTGGTCTTTGATCTCGTAGATAATGTCAGCAATATTATCGACCAATTGCTTGTCATGAGATACGAAGATAATAGTTCCTGCATAGGACTTCATCATTGTTTCTAATGCGGCAATACTTTTTAGGTCAAGATAGTTTCCTGGTTCATCCATAAGCAAAATATTATATTTTCCTAAAAGCATTTTGGATAAAAGCAGTTTGATGATTTCACCTCCCGATAAGTCGGATAAGTTTTTTTGAATATCATTCGCTCCGATCCCCATTGAAGCCAATACTGCACGAATTTCCGCAACTGTGTACTCGCACTCTTCCTGCATAAAGGAGAGCACAGATTTATGCGTGTTAAATTTATATCCTGTTTGTGTAAAGTAGCCAATTTCAGCTTTTGGAGATATGGTTAATCCATCAGCACGTTCTGATATCATTTTTAACAAGGACGTTTTCCCTGTTCCATTCGATCCAGTTATAGCGACTTTAGCGCCAAGCGGTATTATAAAGTTAGCGTCATCAAAGATAGTACGGCTACCAAATTTTAAGCTCAGACCATCTGCCGTAATCGGGAACTTATTGTGCAGTTCTAGGGCTGAACTTTGACGAAAACGAATAGAACGCAAATGCTCTGGTGCTTGAATATCTTCTAATGCAGCCAAACGCTTTTCCATACTCTTAGCTGCCTGATACAGTTTTCTTTGCTTGGTGCCAGTCATTTTTGCATGCCCAAGTCGTCCAGCACTTTCGGTAGAGTTTTTGGATTTTTCTCCTTTTTTCTTATTGTCTAATCGATTAGCTTGCTGGCGTTTTTCTTGCACAGCAGATTCTAATCGCTCCCGTTCCTTCATCATCAGCTCATATTCTACGGCTTGGTGTTGTCGCTCTTCTTCTTTTTGACGCAAGTAATCCGAGTAACCACCCCAATATTCCGTAATTTTACCGTCTTTTAACTCCCATATCTTGTCTACAACCATATCAAGAAAATATCGGTCATGACTGATAACAAGTAATGCTCCATCAAATGCTTTAAGTTGACCAATAAGTAGATCTATTCCATTGAGATCAAGGTGGCTGGTTGGTTCATCCGCTAGAATGCCATGTACTTGTTGGGAAAATGCGGCAGCAATTTTTGCACGAGTTTCCTCTCCGCCACTCATTGTGTCGTTTTGTACATTGGAAACACCAAGGCGAGATAACATTGCCCGGTCTTCGACCGTTTCTATTTCGATTCCGCCCAGTTGGCTGATATGTGCAAAATCACCAAAACGCTGTAATGTCGCTTCGGCTAAAACAATTTCGCCATTAAGTACTTTGAGTAAACTACTCTTTCCTGCTCCGTTATCACCCACAAGACCAATACGGTCATAAGAGTGAATTTCCAATTCATCAATATCCAAAACATCACGCCCAGCATAATCCAAGCGTATGTTTCTCGCTTTAATAATTAAACTCATTTTTATTTACTCCTGTTTAGCTCTTGAAATTTTTTATGCAGCAAACAGGATTTAGGTGAAAACAAAAGCTAGCATCACAGTGTCCTCCCAAAAAAAAAGCTATTCATCCACAGGGTGGACAAATAGCTAGTCAATTAAGTTATAACTGGAAACTATGCACTAAAAGCATACTTATAAATTAAGCATACTTTTACTTTATATATCCGCATATATTCTTAAAGACACAACAAAAGCCCACCATTATAAAATAGTGTCACTATGCAAATAGTTGTGTCTTAACGAATGCGGATAGAATGCATAAACTTACCTAAAAAATAAAATTCAGTTTTATGATAACTTTACTGTTAAAAGAAGTCTAGACAACCTTGTTTTATGCTTGGATATAAGGCTTATTTTAGGCACTGTTGCAAAGTTAGCGATGAGGCAGCCTTTTGTCTTATTCAAAGGCCTTACATTTCAAAAACTCTGCTTACCAGGCGCATTTCGCCCAGGGGATCACCATAATAAAATGCTGAGGCCTGGCCTTTGCGTAGTGCACGCATCACCTCAATACCTTTGATGGTGGCGTAAGCCGTCTTCATGGATTTAAATCCCAGCGTGGCGCCGATTATCCGTTTCAGTTTGCCATGATCGCATTCAATCACGTTGTTCCGGTACTTAATCTGTCGGTGTTCAACGTCAGACGGGCACCGGCCTTCGCGTTTGAGCAGAGCAAGCGCGCGACCATAGGCGGGCGCTTTATCCGTGTTGATGAATCGCGGGATCTGCCACTTCTTCACGTTGTTGAGGATTTTACCCAGAAACCGGTATGCAGCTTTGCTGTTACGACGGGAGGAGAGATAAAAATCGACAGTGCGGCCCCGGCTGTCGACGGCCCGGTACAGATACGCCCAGCGGCCATTGACCTTCACGTAGGTTTCATCCATGTGCCACGGGCAAAGATCGGAAGGGTTACGCCAGTACCAGCGCAGCCGTTTTTCCATTTCAGGCGCATAACGCTGAACCCAGCGGTAAATCGTGGAGTGATCGACATTCACTCCGCGTTCAGCCAGCATCTCCTGCAGCTCACGGTAACTGATGCCGTATTTGCAGTACCAGCGTACGGCCCACAGAATGATGTCACGCTGAAAATGCCGGCCTTTGAATGGGTTCATGTGCAGCTCCATCAGCAAAAGGGGATGATAAGTTTATCACCACCGACTATTTGCAACAGTGCCCCAATCTCGACTATGCTCAATACTCGTGTGCACCAAAGCGAGGTGAGCATGGCGACGGAGGCTCTGTTGCAAAGATTGGCGGCAGTCAGAGGTAGGCTGTCGCTCTGCGCCGATCAGGCGGCTGCTGCGAAATGGTGGTTGAGCATGCCCATGGCCTCCGTCAGCGCCGAGGGCCCAATGCCAAAAGCTCTCTCCACAAGGCGCACCTCGCCCCTGATGCCGGGCTGCAGGCACCAGGGGCGAGCCTGTCCTTTGCGCAGGGCTCGCATGACTTCGAATCCCTTGATCGTGGCATAGGCCGTGGGGATCGATTTGAAACCGCGCACCGGCTTGATCAGTATCTTGAGCTTTCCGTGATCGGCCTCGATCACGTTATTGAGATACTTCACCTGCCGGTGGGCCGTCTCCCGGTCCAGCTTTCCTTCGCGCTTCAATTCGGTGATCGCTGCACCATAGCTCGGCGCTTTGTCGGTATTGAGCGTGGCAGGCTTTTCCCAGTGCTTCAGGCCTCGCAGGGCCTTGCCCAGGAACCGCTTCGCTGCCTTGGCGCTGCGGGTCGGCGACAGGTAGAAATCGATCGTGTCGCCCCGCTTGTCGACTGCCCGGTACAGGTAGGTCCACTTGCCCCGCACCTTGACGTAGGTTTCATCCAGGCGCCAGCTCGGATCAAAGCCACGCCGCCAGAACCAGCGCAGCCGCTTCTCCATCTCCGGGGCGTAGCACTGGACCCAGCGATAGATCGTCGTATGGTCGACCGAAATGCCGCGTTCCGCCAGCATTTCCTCAAGGTCGCGATAGCTGATCGGATAGCGACAATACCAGCGCACCGCCCACAGGATCACATCACCCTGGAAATGGCGCCACTTGAAATCCGTCATCGTTCCGTCCGTCCAATCTCCGCCAAGCATGCTCAAGCTTCACGATTTTTGCAACAGAGCCCGGTATGAACCGCCGCCTCATAGTGCAGTTTGATCCTGACGAGCCCAGCATGTCTGCGCCCACCTTCGCGGAACCTGACCAGGGTCCGCTAGCGGGCGGCCGGAAGGTGAATGCTAGGCATGATCTAACCCTCGGTCTCTGGCGTCGCGACTGCGAAATTTCGCGAGGGTTTCCGAGAAGGTGATTGCGCTTCGCAGATCTCCAGGCGCGTGGGTGCGGACGTAGTCAGCGCCATTGCCGATCGCGTGAAGTTCCGCCGCAAGGCTCGCTGGACCCAGATCCTTTACAGGAAGGCCAACGGTGGCGCCCAAGAAGGATTTCCGCGACACCGAGACCAATAGCGGAAGCCCCAACGCCGACTTCAGCTTTTGAAGGTTCGACAGCACGTGCAGCGATGTTTCCGGTGCGGGGCTCAAGAAAAATCCCATCCCCGGATCGAGGATGAGCCGGTCGGCAGCGACCCCGCTCCGTCGCAAGGCGGAAACCCGCGCCTCGAAGAACCGCACAATCTCGTCGAGCGCGTCTTCGGGTCGAAGGTGACCGGTGCGGGTGGCGATGCCATCCCGCTGCGCTGAGTGCATAACCACCAGCCTGCAGTCCGCCTCAGCAATATCGGGATAGAGCGCAGGGTCAGGAAATCCTTGGATATCGTTCAGGTAGCCCACGCCGCGCTTGAGCGCATAGCGCTGGGTTTCCGGTTGGAAGCTGTCGATTGAAACACGGTGCATCTGATCGGACAGGGCGTCTAAGAGCGGCGCAATACGTCTGATCTCATCGGCCGGCGATACAGGCCTCGCGTCCGGATGGCTGGCGGCCGGTCCGACATCCACGACGTCTGATCCGACTCGCAGCATTTCGATCGCCGCGGTGACAGCGCCGGCGGGGTCTAGCCGCCGGCTCTCATCGAAGAAGGAGTCCTCGGTGAGATTCAGAATGCCGAACACCGTCACCATGGCGTCGGCCTCCGCAGCGACTTCCACGATGGGGATCGGGCGAGCAAAAAGGCAGCAATTATGAGCCCCATACCTACAAAGCCCCACGCATCAAGCTTTTGCCCATGAAGCAACCAGGCAATGGCTGTAATTATGACGACGCCGAGTCCCGACCAGACTGCATAAGCAACACCGACAGGGATGGATTTCAGAACCAGAGAAAGAAAATAAAATGCGATGCCATAACCGATTATGACAACGGCGGAAGGGGCAAGCTTAGTAAAGCCCTCGCTAGATTTTAATGCGGATGTTGCGATTACTTCGCCAACTATTGCGATAACAAGAAAAAGCCAGCCTTTCATGATATATCTCCCAATTTGTGTAGGGCTTATTATGCACGCTTAAAAATAATAAAAGCAGACTTGACCTGATAGTTTGGCTGTGAGCAATTATGTGCTTAGTGCATCTAATCGGGATAGGGAGACGCCTCACGACGTCTCTCCTCCCACACCACCGGACATACGGGTCACGTACCACGGCGGTTCAAATCTCTTTAAATTTCATCTTGCCGTCAGTTCTGGCAGCCCCAAGTTCTTAAAGTATCTGTTTGGTAGCGCTCGGTAAAGGGCAGGACTTGCGCTTAATCGCCACGGGCCATGAGCCGACTTAGCAGTATTCCATGCCAGCCATCGATCAACACCCAAGCGCCTAAGCATCCGATAGCCTTTGCGCCCCCATTGCTTCCAAATATAACTACGCAATCGTCGTCGAATCCATTTATCCACATCACGCAGAGGGCTCAGCACTTCAGCTATGTCGAAGTACGCTTTCCAACCAAGCAGGGACTTTCTTAGCTCTGCGATAATGTGTTTGAGTGAATGGCCTCTTGTTCGACGGCTCAGCAATTTAACCGTAGCTTTGAGCTTCAGTAGCGATTTATCTGCCACCTTGATTCTCTGGTCTCGTTGACTGAACGTAAAGCCAAGAAAGGTTCGTTTCCATGGCCGATCTACTGCACTCTTTTGGGTATTCACTTTGAGCCGTAGCGAGTCGCCAATATAGCGCTGCAGACTTTTCATCACGCGCTCACCCGCTTCTCGACTTTTAACAAACACAACAAAATCATCAGCATAGCGAGCGAAACGGTGCTCCCGACGTTCTAGCTCCCAGTCCAACTGGTTCAACACAATGTTCGAGAGTACCGGTGACAACGGCCCACCCTGTGGCACGCCTTCGGTACTGGTTTGTGTTACGCCATTTATCTGGATTCCCGCTTTTAGATAGCGGTTGATCAGCCTAAGCAATTGTCGGTCTTGGTGTTTTGCTTTGAGCTGTTCCATAAGCAAGTCATGGTTTACACCATCAAAGAAAGCTTCCAAGTCACAATCAACAGTCCAGCTATAGCCCTGCCGTACTGTGTTTTGTGCGTAGCGCATGGCTTGGTGTGCATTTCTATTGGGTCGAAAACCATAACTCTGATCATGGAAATCAGCATCCCACTCTTCTTGCAACACCTGAGCAATGGCCTGCTGTATAAATCGATCCAATACAGTCGGGATGCCCAGCTTGCGCTTGCGACCATCTGGCTTTGGAATTTCAACACGTCTAACCGGCTTGGGCTTGTAGTGCCCGTCGATGAGTTGTTGCCGAATCTGCGGCCAGTGTTGCTTAAGATGATCAAGGAGGTCATCAACATTCATGCCGTCGATGCCCGGAGCACCTTTATTGCGGCGAACTTGTTTCAACGCGCGCAGTAGATTATTCCTATCTACTACACGGCCAATCAATGATGAACAAAAGGTGGATTTTGGTTCAACTGGGTTTCCCATTTCTGATTCACCCTCTGCACTTTCCAGAGGCAGTGATAACTGCTTAACAGGTGCCATTCAGAAACACTTCCCCAGCGAGTACTTTCCGTGATTTGTTCAGGCCTTCAGCTGCAAGAGTGCAGCCTACTATGCCTTCTGCTGATTTCTGCAATGCGGTCACAATCGATTGCTCCATTGTCAGTTGATCCTTCAACACACTGCAGACCTCCCGGGGTAAGACACTTAACTTTCCTCGCGTAGACGCTCAATTTATAAAACATATTCCAGATGCAGATGGAGGGCTTAGCAGTCACGTGCCCGCTGGCCCCGAATATGTCACACCTCATATTGAGTTCTTGTTCATCGCCCCGCGATTTCGCGTTGGACTTCCTTCAGACCCTGCCTCGCGACAACGCCCTTGTCCTTTCGCTAACCTTCGGCTCTGCGAATACCTGGCACGAGGACTTGCACCTCGCTAGTTAAGTGCCATGCCCGGCACACACGCCAAATTAAGGGGCTGGCGGTACGCCAGTCCTAGTGAGCAAAGCGAACGTTCTTGAATGCCTTGTTAGGCAGTTATAGAAAGAACATCGTGAAATTTTTCTCTGCCTTATTTATTAACTCTTCTGCCCTATCGCACCGCCCATTAGCTTCACTCACGAACAGCTCGTCATCCTCTATAAGCCTGAGAAAGCGCGGCTTATGATGAGCTAGTGCAGATTGTTCCATTTCATATACCTCATCTGTCAGCGACCAAACTTGTCGCTGACAGCCCTCCAAATAAGCTAAATCTGACTTTAGCTGCTGTTCTTCTGCCACCAAAGCTCTTTTAATATCTTCTGCCCCATAGATTATCCGATCTAGCAGTTCCTTGAGGCGATTCTCCAGTCGATCGAAATATTTTCTAGCCTTGTCAATTCTAACGAGAAACTCAGCTTTATCGCGCGAAAAGGCCAGGCTGGATTCAGCCTCTTTCACACGTACGGAATAACGATAAGCGCGATAGCTGATCCATGCGGATAGCAACGATACAGCCAGTGCAAGTACTGAAATGAAGTCAGATGTATCCATATCTGCCTAACGCTTCACATCACCGGCAGCAAAAAGCATAGCGAGGAACGAGCGCCGCTTTTTGCTGTCCGAGTGCATGTGTTTGTTAGCTCTTTTGCTTTGTGTCGATAATTTCAATATTGACCCCGGCTAAGACCCTCTTTAACTCTTCTATAATCAAATCGACACGTTTTTCTATAAATTGATCCAGCGCATCAGGTGGCATATTCTCCTGCCTTGACCATTCCAAAAGCTCACTTGGCAAAAAGTGATTATTGATAACGTTCTCGAACTCAGAGTTTGAATCATATTCTTGAATGTAATTGAGCGGATTCTTATCACTAATTTCTAAGTTAGTTATTTGTGTGAGATACGCGATATTCATTAGACTGTTATGATTCAGCTCATTTGAACCGGGATTCTGTGAAATATAGTTTGTTGGAAATATATGGTGCAAATTTGGCTTGTCAGTAGAAAAGAAGAAATTATCAACAATCACATTTCTGTCGGTGTACTTCCAGTCTTTTGGTTGTTTGCTGACATACAAAGAAAGTATTGCTCTGGACAATCTACCTTTTGAACTATACGACGAATTTCTTAAGGTATCTCTGTCAATCAAAAACCTTGGAAACTCACTTTTACCACTTTGCTTTTGTGCATTAAGAAACTCAATATGTAAATTGACGTCGCTGGTATTGCTCAGAAGGTCATCATTGTGAAAGCTATGAAACCAGAAGTATTTTTTAAGTAACCCATAATCCGGGCTTGAGTTCTTGAAAAAATAGGAGGCAATTGTTAGATAGAAATATCTGTACGGGATAAGCTGAGGGCCCTTAATGTTTAATGTGTTTTCAAAGAAATCAAAAGTTTTATTTATTGCTTTCTTTGCTGGCTCCCAAATTTCCTCAATTTGCTCATTTTTTATATCATTGAGGTAACGTGGCGTGATATTCCATATTCCCGATTTTTCAATGTTTTCACGGATCAAAATAGCAATGATTTGCAAATAATCAAAATCGCTGATCTGCATAAAATTGCTATTATTCAACTTGCGGAAATTATCAATGTATTCCCTCAAGTAGAATCCGGCTTTGTTTTCAGATTTGGGCCTAAATGTTTTTGCTACAACAATATCAAATATATCAAGTGGCTTACCTGCCTGGTTTATTCGCTCAAAAATCTGGCAAACTTCCGCTACTTGAATCCCTTTTAACTCGATAAATGAAAGCCTGTAGTTATCAAGAACTTGCTTGAGCCTTCTTAGTTGTTCACGTATTGGGTGGTCGTAGTCTTTGTAATCGCCAAACTCACTTTCCACCAAAGAACGTTCTACGGATCCAAAATTGTTTTTAATGTCGATGAGTTTTACGATGATGCCAGCGTTGAATTTCTTTTGCCTTCCAGTGTTTCTTAAGAAAACCCCGTTTTTATCATCTATCTCCTCCCAGTATAAAAATCTCTTTTTGTAACTTTCATCGTCTGTTTCCGTTTCACCTTCAATCGACAGATCAATGTATATTGATGGATCAAATCCATCTTTTCCTTCAATTGCCCCCCCATACAAAGATGTCAGCAGCGAAGTTGTACGCTGCTGTCCATCTAAAATATATTGGTATTCACTTCGGTTGAATGTCCCTTCTGATATGATATGGCCACCAATCTTTCTATGGTTTTGAAGTTTTATATCGGTTTTCCACACCAAGATACTTCCGAGTGGGTAAAACTTGTAAATGCTATCCCATAATTTCTTTACATTTTCCTTTTCCCACACGACATCCCTCTGAAATGTTGGGATTTGGTAATCAAGGTTTTCCAACTCATCCAAATAAGTTGTGATGCCTTTGTCTGTGGGGCGAATCCTATCTGTGAAGTTCATTCGTACTCCGTATGTGTTTTTTGAGAGCTAACGCCCGCAACAGCGAGCAACTTGTAGCGCTAGCGGAAAGTTGTCCGCTGCTTGCGATTGTTAAATGTGACCACTACTCCCACCCAAGCTGTTTGTACGTTAGCTTATCGTGTTCTGGGTAGTCGGTTTTGTACTCCCCCCAGCCCATATATTCGTAGTATTTTGTCATTGCCTCAAAGTACGACGAAGCTTCGCATGTCCAAACAAGCTCAGCGCCAGGCTCTAGCAAGCTTCGAGCACTATCACCATGGGGCCCTGCGAGACAAAACGTCTGGGACTGCTCTCCTTCGATCCATAGTTCGTGCTTCATAGCTCTCCCTGCATTTAACGCCGCCAACACGCGCAGCTTTGTAGTGTAGGCGAAGCCGCAACGGAAAAGCTGTCTCTGTGCTTGGCCTTGTTAAACGATTTGGCCATAGTAACTAATGCCAGCTTGATTTAATAGTTTTCTTCGAGGCTCACCGACGCCTTCTGATAATTGCCTGATATATACACTTAATGCTTTTACTTGAACATCGTCATTGTACCCAGGCCAAAAGAATGGCACATTCTGATTGCTTAGACTTTCAATAAAGGTTATGTGCGTCATTGCCAAGAAGATACGTGAAAAGTTTGCAGGATTATTAAAGTCATTTTTGAGCATATGCACTATGACATGCCTATTTAACCCAACAATTCCATCCTTGCTGTTTTTATATAAGACGCTTGAAAAGAACAGCCTAAATGCATTTATCACATCAGATTGAGGGCATATGTGAGTTAAAAAATCAATTTCCACAGCAGTATTATATGATTTACCAGGATACCAAATATATTCTTGAGTTCTTCGCCTCCCCCAATTAAGGCATAACTCCGTTAAACCCCTTTCAAATTCTTTAGAGCTGACATTTTGAGCACTCATTCCCAATACCGAATTTTGAATATTTCTTAATCCGGCTTCAAATACTGGAATAAGTGACATGATGGCCACATGATCCATTCCCATGTAGTACGCTTCGATAGCTTCAAAAATTATTGTTTTATATTCTTTGAAGCTATTACTTACGGTAAAGTAACGCTGAAAATAAGTTAATGCCACCTCTATAGAGAAGTTTCTGTGTAGCCATTGATCTGAGGCGTTTAGCGGAGTGTTCGACTGGTTTATCTCATGAATTTCTTTGGAAATTGTCCCTTCACCTATATAAAGAGGAACAGGTATAGCTAGGCCAAGCATTCTTTGTTGGAGCCCAGTGACTCGACCCCATTTTTTGTTGTAATACTCTATGGTTCTCTCAGTTACAAAGCAGATACCCTCATTGGTAGTTATCTCAAATCCAGGCTTCCCCAAGTTCTTAGGCACGACTTGAACCGTACATTTTTCATGCTTGAGAAACATCGAGTGAATCAGGTCTTCTGTTACTTTTGGTAAGCGACAAATTCTTTTCAACGTTTTTTCATAAATCATGGCTGGCCGTACTTACCGTTTAACGCCCGCATTTGCGGCTGGTTTGGAGCGCAGCGGAAAACCAGTCCGGCAACATGCGCTTGTTAGCATTTACCCGCGACATGCTGCAGGCAAATACTCTTTGTCTAAGTCAGTCTTGTTATCACCTACAGCTTGCATACCTGTTACAGGCTCATCATATCCACACAACCATGCAATAGGGCTTTTGGGGCTGCCGGTAACAACAGCAGGCCTAAATGACAAGACCTTGCCTTTGAGTGGCTTTGATGCCTTATTTCCCATCGTGACATGAATCGCACCAGATTCAACGACAACGCCGGTAATACGGTTGCCAATCAAATAATTTGGTTGTGGAACACCTGCCTCCCCGTTATCTGAAGGAAAATCGAGCTGTTCGACATAGAAGTTTGTGACATTCTCTCTGATTGTGCTGGCCATGCTCATAGCTTCTACAACTTCACTTCGTTGTACATAGACTTGATAAGCTGGCAACGCCACAGAAGCGAGTATGCCAATAATTGCAACCACCACCATTAGTTCGATTAAGGTGAAACCCTTTGTATCATTCATACTGTTTCTCCAAGAATGAATATTGGCGAGTACGCACTAGCAAGGAAAAGAAAAACTGCAGCCACAACTATTAGGGCAACCGCAATCGAAATATATTTCATCTGTTTTTCACAGCTTTCTAACAATACACGCATCTCTATTTCAATGAGTTCTTGCATTTCACGTGAAATATCCAGCTTCGATTCTTTGATATTTTTTAGGTGATTTATTGTTAGACTAGCTTCGCTATCGACTGATGCGCTGTCAGCTAAAACTGGGAACTGGAGAATATTGATAACTTTAATATATGATCTCCGAATAGTTGGGAATACAAGAAATCTTACAACCCAGCTGTTTTTTTGCCCAAGGCCGAAATTGAATAATTTCTTTAGTTGAGATCCGATAATCAGAGCAGAGATCAAAATAATCGAGACTATAAGAACAAAATATCCCCAGTAATCTTGGTAAAAAGTAAGATGGCTTGGGATCTGAATGTCAAAGTTTTCAAATGCTTCTAGAAATGAAGGGGCTACCTTCAATTGATATATACCCACCACAACATAGAATATAAACGTTACATAGCCAAGGTAAGCTACAACCCTTTTGAATCTCATAGGCTCTTCAAAATGCTGGCTGAGATTTAATTCTTTATAGACCCCCAAAGCCTTCTGTGCTTCATCACCACTATCAATGCGACTAATTTCATTTAGAATTTTACGTGGAAAGCTATTTGATGGAATTCTATTACCATATAGCTCACATGCCTTGTCATTCTCTATTCTCGACAAACATTCAGAAATAGATTCGGCTGCTTTGCGATCTACGCTTGCCCTTCGGCATATATATCCAAATCGTTCCCATGTCATTTTTTAGATTCTTCCTCGATTTATCTCTGAATGCTAACGCCGTGCTCTGGGGCAAACCGAAGCGCAGCGTAGGTTTGTCCCTAGCAGCACTTTGTTAGCCCAAGTTGCTCTCAATAAGCTGCCCACTTTTAAAAACATAGACACCACTCTCCGAAGACATTTTGCCTCCGCAATTAGGACAGCTTTCTTTTGATGAAATAGCCCCATTAATAGTGATATTCATTTGGCCGATATTTGGGACCATTTCACCCTCAATGCCACAATCTTCACAGGTCAGCGTTACCGAAGCTACATCCCTAGATTTTGTCGCAACAAATCCTTTTGCCTCAGGAATGACATAGTGACCTAAGCAAGGCTGACCCCGACTAATCGAAACTTCTCTATAGGTGTTAGTCACACCACCAATAAAAGCAAGAATCTCATCGTAATCCTGACCATCCTTAAATCCTATCCAGTAATTCCCGTTATCGTACCAATATTCTTTTCCAGCAACACAAATAGCTCTTATGTGTGCTGTATCGTCGCCGTATAATTTTCGATATCGCTCGGCCTCATTTAGTTTATTGCCACTAAGATCCGAATTAAGAGCGAATATAACCGATCTTACTTTCTCGATTGAGTGATGCTTTTCCTTTCCATCTTCACCTTTCAAACCAGGACGATAACCAAAGTTATGAGCTATATTTTTTGCACTCTCGTGCGCCATTTTTAGCTCGGTAGCATTTAACGTCGTCTTAACTTCAATTGTATAAAGAACGGACTCTATTGGGAAAACACCAACTTTTTCGTCCATCAGTATTGGAGGCAAGATAGCCCTATTATAAAGAATAATGTCTACTTGCCCCGAAAGCTTCCCACTATAGCTATCTATTATCTGCCCAGTACCCACTCCGACGTCAGCTGGCAATAATGGTTGAAATAGCTGGCTAATTAGCAACTCAAGAACTGTGCCCTTTACTCCTTGATGTGAGAAGCCTGCCGCCGCTTTTGCTTGAGATATGGCAGATACAATCTTAGATCTTAGCAAGTCCTGATACTGGTTTTTTACGGCCATGTTCAAATTTCCGAAAAGGGGCTAACGCCGCATTCAGCGGCTTGTCCGCTGCAATGCCTTGTTATGTTTTATTGATACATGCCAGTTAAAAATCATTTCTTCCGGAGTAACTTGAAGGCGATCCCACCAACTGCAATCACTATGGGAGTTGCGATTTCAATGATTTTCTTGATTTTGTGGGACTTGCTAGAAGCACAGGCTGGACAAAATTCGACCTCGTCTTTCTGAAGCTCTCTTTCGCAGCCTTTACACTTTTGCATAGTTTATCTCCATAAACTCTGATGGTTTAATTTCTATCTCAACTACATCTTCTTCAGGATGGGTCAGGCTAGCAAAAGAGCTGGAGTCAAATGTTTTCCTGTACTCAGCAAACTGCTTCCAGCCATCTTCTGGGAAGATCCCATTTATTTTAGGTGCCAGCCTAGAACGAATATATGCCACATCTACACCTGCTTTTTCGATTTTGGTTAGCCCATCATCAACCAGGCTCAAAGCAACATCTAGCTCTTCGAGAAATAAGTGACATCTAGCCAGAGTCTGCAAAGCGCTCAGACAAGCGGAAAACGACTCTATGGCCATTTTATGGCTTTCCTCAGCTTCTTTGGACTTGTCACCTATCCAGTTATCAAAAAACGATAGCTTTTGCTCCGGAAGCTCGGTGATTTGCCTAGCTAACGCACTTACTGTTTTTTCGAATCCACGCGTCAACTCTGTTATTGCATGCAATGCTAACTGTTCTCTTTTTTCAGAATCCTGCATTCCACATGCCTGACGAAATAGAGACTTTCCTGATTCAATTACAGCAAGGCGGTCGCCATGGAATTCTTTGAAGATCTTACAAACCTGCTCTTCAATACGGTTTAGCTGCATGGCTATGCTCACTAAAAGAACCTGAGCACCAACCGCCTTTGCTGCTTTAAGCATAGAAGGCCCAACCTCTTGAAACTTTGCATGTTCAACAATTTTTCCGTCTTTATAAAACACGCCTTTCAGGTTTCCTTGGGCATCTTTATACAGCTTCGCTCCTTCAGGGGTCAAAACAAGCTTGTAAACCGTGTCTTGATTAAGGCTAGAAACGACCTCTGGAAGACCCGTTATGCAGCGAAGCTCCGATATCAATGCTTCCCTTCTACTAGAAAACTCTTTCTTCTCGCCGTCTGAAAGCGTGACCTCTTGTGAAAGACTGATTGGGATTATCTCTTTATTCATCGCTCGCCCCCTTGGTGTCCAGCCTCTTCAACGTAAAAACATAACAGCTTATTAGCATGCCTGCTCATTTTTCAGCCCGAGCCAACAAAGCTTAAATTAATATATGTCTCTGAATAGTAATGCCTTCACCAAGATAAGCAAGGCATCCCTTGGGATCAATTCGAGCATGCATGCTATCTCGCTAGCGGTATGCGCGCTATTCTGCCAGCCTGATACATAACCCTATAATTTACATACCTTTATCATTTCAGCACCATAAAAACGAGCATTCCCATATGTAAAAACGTGCACTTTTTGATAACCGAGCTAAAATAGACTGTATAAAAAACAGTAAAAGACAAGGAGCGTCTGATGTCTAAAAGTCCATTTTTAAATTCCATACGCATGGATATGCGGCAGAAAGGTTACGCGCTTAAAACTGAAAAACTTACCTGCACTGGATTAAGCGTTTTATTCTATTTCACAAAAAACGTCATCCTCAGACTATGGGCAGTGAAGAGGTCAGGCAGTTTTTATCCAGCTTAGCAAACGACAGACATGTAGCCATAAACACGCAGAAAATCGCATTAAATGCCCTAGCTTTTTTGTACAACAGGTTTTTACAACAGCCATTGGGCGATATTGATTATATCCCTGCAAGCAAGCCTAGACGGCTACCTTCTGTTATCTCTGCCAATGAAGTGCAACGCATTTTGCAGGTCATGAATACTCGCAACCAAGTTATTTTTGCGCTGCTGTATGGCGCGGGGTTACGCATTAATGAATGCTAAGCCCCAACATTCAAGCTTTCACTCCAGGAACCGATACAAAGGGGTAGATGGTTAAGGCTCAGCCAACGCAATGAGCGAGCCACTTTGATTGGAGTACGTCACGCTATGCAGATTAAACCAAACCTGCCTTCTTTTAGCTCTAGAGATATACCCACTGGCCAGACTCAGCAGGCGATTATGGGTGAGCGGGACGAAAGTCACGCAGGTAAGGTGCTGTTCGAGCGGCGCAAGAAGCAGATGCACGATATGCAAACGGCTGTGACTAAGCTGCAAGAGATGAAGAAAAACGCCTCGCCTAAAAAAATGGCCAGTCAACGTGCGGCTTTACTGAAACAGCGCTTGGATACTTTAAAGTCCATCATGGCAAAATTGCCGCCCGGCAATTACAAAGCGCTGGCACAGGAGCTCAAGCAAATCGCCAAGGAGCTGGCAGCGCTGGGTAAGCAGATGGGGAACTCCGGCGGCAGCTTGGGAAATATGCCTGCTATGTCGGCCGCCTTAGGTGAGGCGATGGCAGATAGCGCCAGCGAGGAAACCGTAGGGATAGACGCCAATGCTTATATGGCCAGCAGCATGCCCGATATTGATGTTACTGCAGATTTAAACACGGCAGTCGAGGTGCAAACCACTGCAGAGCAAGCAGCACAAACAGCACAAGTAGAAGCACGGCAAGCTGAAAGTCTATCTGCAGAGATTGAGCGCGACCTTAACGCCAAAGATAACGAACAGCACGATGCCAAGGTGAATAAGCCGCGTATAGCGGGTTTGCGTCAAAATGAAGATGCTGATGATAAAGCCCTGCGCGCCATCCTCACTGAAGCCAGCAAAACACTCAAAGAAGTGCTGAACCTGCTGAAAGCCAAACACCAAGTGGATGACAAAGAATCGCGCAAGCTGTTTGCCCGTATTGAAAGTGAACTGGAGACTTTGGACCAGTCTCTCCAGCAGAGTGCGCTCACCGCCTCTGACTCTGAGCCCGTTGCATCTGGAAATATTGAAGCTGGTAACAGCGCAAATATGGGCGGCTTTGTCGATATCAGTGTTTAGCTTTTAACTGACTCATTCAGCCAAATAAACAGCCTCACAGATAACACAATAACCACAACTCAACATGCAAAAACTAAAAAGGCGCTCCCATGTGGCCGCGCCTTTTTATTTACCTGAAAAGCTTCAAGTGTTAAATAGTCGGCATCCCTGCCCGTCCTTTATACCGCCTTGGCATATTCCTTACGTAACTGCTTTGCCGCCGCAACCATGTGCTCCAGCGCTGCTTTGGCTTCTGGCCAGCCGCGGGTTTTCAGGCCGCAATCGGGGTTGACCCAGAGTTGCTCAACGGCAATACGTTTGGCTGCTTTGCGTAGCAAGTTGGCCATTTCTTCGCTGTCTGGCACCCGTGGCGAGTGAATGTCATACACACCCGGGCCAATGTCATTGGGGTAATGGAAAGTCTCGAAAGCGTCCAGCAGCTCCATTTGCGAGCGCGAAGTTTCAATAGTGATGACGTCGGCATCCATGGCAGCTATGGAATCAATCACGTCGTTAAATTCGCTGTAGCACATGTGAGTGTGAATCTGGGTTTCATCACACACACCGCTGGCAGTGAGGCGAAAAGACTCAGTGGCCCAATCCAGATAGGCTTGCCATTCAGCGCGGCGCAGCGGTAATCCCTCACGGAAGGCGGCTTCGTCAATCTGAATAATTTTAATACCCGCCGCTTCCAAATCCACCACTTCATCGCGAATCGCCAGCGCCAGTTGCCGTGCCTGCTGTTCACGGGACAGATCTTCGCGCGGAAACGACCACATCAGCATGGTCACCGGGCCGGTCAGCATGCCTTTAAGCACCTTGTCTGTCTGCTGCTGGGCGTAGGCGATCCACTCCACAGTCATGGCTTGCGGGCGGGTAATGTCGCCGTAAATCACCGCCGGTTTTACGCAGCGCGTGCCATAGCTTTGCACCCAACCAAAACGGGTAAACAGGTAGCCGTCCAGCTGCTCGGCAAAGTATTCCACCATGTCGTTACGCTCAGTTTCTCCGTGTACAAGCACATCTAAGCCTAACTCTTCCTGCACTTTAACCGCGTGCTGGATTTCTGCCTGCATGGCTTGTTGGTAATCCACTTCGCTGAGCTTGCCTTGACGATAGGCTAAACGTGCGGCACGGATTTCTTTGGTCTGCGGGAACGAACCAATGGTAGTGGTTGGAAACAGCGGTAAATCCAAACGCTCGCGCTGCAGTTTAATTCGCTCGGCAAACACAGAGGTGCGCTGACTATCGGCTGCCGTGACTGCGGCCAGACGCGCTTGCACTTGCGGCTTGTGAATGCGCGGCGAGTTAGCACGGCTTTCTTGTACTGTACGGCTCTGCGCCAGCGCGGCCTGCACTTTGGCGCAGTCTGGGTTGTTCAGCGCTTGCGCTAAAATGGCCACTTCTTCGGTTTTCTGTACGGCAAAGGCGAGCCAGCTTTGCAACTCTTCATCGAGCTGCTCTTCACGGGCTAAATCCACGGGGCTGTGCAACAGTGAGCAGGATGGCGCGACCCATAATCGGTCACCTAAACGTTCATGGGCATGTTTAAGGGTGGCTAACACTTTTTCTAAATCACAGCGCCACACGTTGCGGCCATTGACCACACCCAGCGATAAGATTTTGTACGCAGGCAGACGGTCGAGAATGGTGGGGTATTGCTCTGGCGCACGGACCAAGTCGAGGTGTAAACCATCTACCGGCAAACCAGCGGCCAAGCCTAGATTATCTTCAAGGCCTGAGAAATAGGTCGCAATCAGCTTTTTAACCGGCTCGGCTTGCAGCAAGTTATAGGCGCGCTCAAAGGCATTTTTCCAGTCTTGCGGCAGGTCGAGACTTAAAATCGGCTCATCAATCTGCACCCACTCCACACCTTGCGCGGCTAATCGTTGGAATATCTGACCATAAATAGGCAGCAGTTTTTCGAGTAAATCCAGCTTATTAAACTCTTCACCTTTAACTTTACCCAGCCACAACCAAGTCAAAGGACCGATGACCACAGGTTTCACCTTATGACCTAGCGCCAGCGCTTCATCAACCTCTTCAAACAGTTGCTCCCAGCTCAATGCGAACTCTAAATCAGCAGTCAGCTCAGGAACCAGGTAGTGGTAGTTGGTATCAAACCACTTGGTCATTTCCTGCGCATGGGCACCACCACAGCAGCTGCTTTCTACCACACCACGGGCCATAGCAAACAACGTATCTAACGTGGGCTTCTCACCGGCCGTAGCAAAACGCTCTGGCACCACACCAAAGGTTAATGAGTGGGTCAATACTTGGTCATACCAAGCAAAATCACCCACAGGTACTAAATCAATGCCAGCGTCTTTTTGTAGCTGCCAGTGTTTGGCCCGCAACTCACGACCCACTTGGCGCAAGTTGTCTTCAGTGATGTCGCCTTTCCAGTAGGCTTCAACGGCTTTCTTCAGTTCACGGTCACCACCAATGCGGGGGAAACCTAAGTTATGTGCTACGGCCACGAGAACTCTCCTATTAAGTTAATGAAGCTATTCTCGACTCTTGGCGCCTAATGAGACAAACTAAATATATTACTGATCATCAACAGTTTTTCTCATGTTGTTTCTTAAGGAATTCTTATGCTGGATATTCGTCATTTAAAAACATTGGCCGCACTGCGTGATGCAGGTAGCTTAGTCGATGCCGCAGAACGCCTGCACCTTACCCAGTCCGCCCTGTCCCATCAGTTTAAGGAAATGGAAGAGCGCTTGGAGATGCCGTTATTTGTGCGCAAAACTAAACCAGTGCGCTTTACCAGTGCTGGCTTGCGTTTACTCCGACTGGCTGATGAGGTCTTACCGCTGATGCGCAGTGCCGCTCGCGATATCGCCCGCCTGCAAGGTGGCTCGGCTGGACGCTTACATATGGCGATTGAATGTCACAGCTGTTTTCAGTGGCTGATGCCCACCATTGACCAGTTTCGTGATGCTTGGCCCGAGGTGGAATTGGATTTAGCCTCTGGCTTTGCCTTTGCACCGCTGCCAGCCTTGGCCCGTGGCGATCTGGATTTGGTGGTCACCTCTGACCCCATTGAGTTAACAGGTATCAGCTATATTCCCTTGTTTGCTTATGAAGCCTTATTAGCCGTGGCCAAGCAGCATCCGCTCGCACAAAAAGCCTATGTAGAACCTGAAGACTTACGCGAGGAAACTCTGATTATCTATCCGGTTGAGCATGACCGTTTAGATATTTTTAATCACTTTTTAGAACCAGCCGATGTGGAGCCAGCACAGGTGCGTACCTCAGAGCTAACGGTCATGATGATGCAATTGGTTGCCAGTGGCCGCGGTGTGTGCTGTTTGCCGAATTGGGCCATGCATGAGTACAGCTCCAAAGGCTATGTCAGCGCACGCCGTTTAGGTGAGGAAGGTTTGTTTTCCACTTTATATGCAGCGGTACGCACCGATATGCTTGATGCCGCGTTTATGCGCGACTTTTTGCTCACTGCCAAAGACACATCCTTTACCACGCTGGCCGGTGTCAGTGCAGTTAAAGAATCTTAAGCGTGGGTTCGATGGAGATAGCGTAACTTAGCCCAGCAGGATAATGGCCCAGACAGCGGCAATCATGCTCATGCCGATCATTTGTGCAGCACTGCCCATATCTTTAGCGTTTTTCGACAAGGGATGTCGTTCTAAAGAAATACGATCAATCGCCGCTTCAATGGCCGAGTTAAACAACTCGATAATTAATGATAATAAACACACCGCCACCATTAAAGCGCGCTCTACCGCGGAAACTTCAAGGAAGAAACTAACGGGGATTAAAATGGCGCTGAGCAAGAGCAATTGACGAAAAGCGGCTTCGCCAATAAAGGCGGCACGCAAACCGGCTAATGAATAGCCCGTGGCATTGATGATACGGCGTACACCGGATTGGCCTTTAAATGGCGACATAGACACCTTGGTGATGAGGTCATGTAACGGATATTTCAGTAGCGTGGCGTCCTTGCCAACATCACACTACCAAACAATGCATGTTATTCGCTTTGTGGAATGGATTCCATTTGCTGCAGGAGCAGTGCTGCTTGAGTGCGGGTGCGTACATTCAGCTTGCGGAAAATAGCAGTCACGTGGGCTTTGACAGTGGCTTCTGAGACATTTAAGTCATAGGCAATTTGCTTATTGAGCAAACCATCACACACCATGGTCAGCACGCGAAACTGTTGCGGTGTTAAGCTGGCTAAACCAGCACTGGCAGCCTTTTCTTCGGCGGTCACGGCAGCAGTAGCAGCGGTTTGTGCTGGCCACCAAACTTCACCATCCAAAACAATCTGCACAGCTTTTTGAATATCTTCTAGAGGACTGGATTTAGGAATAAAACCGCTGGCTCCAAATTCACGCGCACGGGCCATAACAGTTGCTTCTTCTTGCGCAGAAATCATGACAACTGGTACCTGTGGATACTGCCCCCGCAGTAACACTAATCCAGAAAAACCATGTGCTCCTGGCATATTTAAATCAAGTAGCACTAAATCCCAATCTGCTTTTTCCTGTAAGCAACTTTCTAGTTCAGCAATATTTTCAGCTTCAACAAGGCGTACAGTGCTTCCCAAGCTTAGCGTCAGCGCTTGGCGTAAAGCACTGCGAAAGAGCGGGTGGTCATCTGCAATCAGTATTTCATAGGCAGCCATCATTTAGGGTCCTGTTTCTTTATTTATTATAATAATGCGGTGTCACTTACCGTTACGTGACGAATCGGTCACATATAGTACCATAGAGTCCAGCTTGCACTTTTACTGCAAGCACTCTGCAACTCATGTGCCGCAATATTCTGTCTTACAATCCAGCGCTCATACTACATAAATCTTAGCCAAAGGTCTTATACAGCGTGAATTAATTGCAAAATATCGCGCAGAAAACCCTGCCCTGTGTCATCAGTAGCGGATAAAGTGCTCGCGGTAATACTTCAGCTCAGCAATTGAGTCTTGAATATCGGCTAAAGCTAAATGCACCTCACCCTTTTTAAAGCCATTACGCACCTCGGGCGCCCAACGCGCGGCGAGTTCTTTAACGGTGGATACATCCAAATTGCGGTAGTGGAAATAGGCTTCTAGCTTAGGCATATGGCGGTATAAAAAACGGCGATCTTGGCAAATGCTATTACCACAAATGGGTGATGCACCCGCTGGCACCCACTTTTCTAAAAAGGCCAGAGTTTGTGCCTCGGCTTCGGCTTCGCTGATAGTGCTCTCACGCACCCGTTGAGTTAGACCACTGCCGCCATGTTGGCGCGTATTCCACTCATCCATGCCAGCCAATACCTCATCGGCCTGATGAATCGCCAGCACTGGCCCTTCAGCAAGGATATTGAGTTGGCTATCGGTAATGATGGTAGCCATTTCAATGATCAGATCATTATCTGTATCGAGTCCGGTCATTTCCAAATCAATCCAGATTAAGTTTTGTGCACTGTACATGGCTTACCTCATAATATTTGAATGCGCTCACTCAAGTCAGCGCGGTATTTAAATGCAGCGTTGCAACGCATCAATTAACGCTTGGTTCTGCTCTTCAGTACCGATGCTAATGCGTAAGAACTGATCAATGCGCGGCTGTTTAAAGTGGCGCACCAGCACCCCTTGTTCGCGTAGTTCAGCAGCCAGCTCAGCACCGTCGCGCTCAGAGTGACGAGCAAAGACAAAGTTAGCAGCAGATGGCAGCACTTCAAAACCTAAGGCGATCAGGGCTTCTATCACCCACTCACGACTGGCAATCACTTTATTGCGGGTGCTGTGGAAGTAGTCTGCATCAGCAAAAGCAGCCGCCGCTCCAGCAATTGCTGCACGGTCGAGCGGATAAGAGTTAAAGCTGTTTTTAATGCGCTCTAAACCCTCAATCAAATCAGGGTGGCCAACGGCAATCCCCACACGCAAGCCAGCCAGTGAGCGCGACTTGGATAAGGTTTGCGTCACCAACAAGTTATCGTATTTTTTCACCAAGCTAATGGCTGACTCACCGCCAAAATCAATGTAGGCCTCGTCCACCAATACCACGGAGTCTGGGTTGGCTTGCAATACCTGTTCAATTTTATCCAACTCTAATAAGCAGCCAGTGGGCGCATTCGGGTTGGGGAAAATAATGCCGCCATTGGGTTGCTGATAGTCGGCAACACAAATTTGAAAGTCATCATCCAGCGCCACAGGTTTTTGTTCAATGCCGTATAAGCCGCAGTACACAGGGTAAAAGCTGTAGCTGATATCGGGAAATAACAACGGCTTATCGTGCTGAAATAAACCATGAAAAGCATGGGCCAGCACTTCATCTGAGCCATTGCCAACAAACACATACTGCGGGCCCACTGAATAATAATCAGCGACCGCATGCTTGAGCTGATCGCAATTAGGATCGGGGTATAAACGCAAGTCATCATTGATTTGCGCTTGCATTGCCGCGATCGCTTTAGGCGATGGACCATAAGGGTTTTCGTTGGTATTGAGCTTGATTAACCGCTCGATCTTCGGTTGTTCGCCAGGTACATAAGGCACCAGAGCTTTAACAAAAGGACTCCAAAACTTGCTCACGTATTGCGCTCCTTAACTGAGTCATCTGCCACGCTTGGCGCGGCAGTTTAAATGCTCGATCACCGCCTAGTTTGCGGCTACTGCGCCGTTTTAATCGGCTTTAATACGGTATTCTGCTGAACGTGCGTGGGCAGTTAATGACTCACCACGGGCCAGCACTGAAGCAACCTTACCCAACTCTGAGGCTCCCTCAGGGCTGCAATAAATAATTGATGAGCGCTTCTGGAAATCATACACACCTAATGGCGAAGAAAAACGCGCAGTTCCTGAGGTCGGTAAAACGTGGTTTGGCCCTGCACAGTAATCACCCAAGGCTTCTGCAGTGTAGCGCCCCATAAAGATTGCCCCGGCATGACGAATCTGCGGCAAGAGCTCCTCTGGGTTCTCCACTGACAGCTCTAAGTGCTCTGGGGCAATGCGATTGGCCACTGCTACTGCTTGTGCCATATCAGCCACATGGATCAAAGCCCCGCGCTCGCGCAACGATATGCGGGCAATCTCTTCACGTTCTAGGGTGGGCAGTAAGCGCTGCATACTGGCTTCAACCTGATCTAAGAAATCCGCATCTGGGCTGAGCAAAATCGACTGCGCATCTTCATCGTGCTCTGCTTGGGAGAACAGGTCCATCGCAATCCAATCGGGATCGGTTTTGCCATCGCAAATCACTAGGATCTCTGAAGGACCGGCAATCATATCAATGCCAACCTTGCCAAACACATGGCGTTTGGCCGTGGCCACATAAATATTGCCCGGCCCTACTATTTTATCCACGGGTGGGACACTTTCTGTGCCGTAGGCTAAAGCCGCCACCGCTTGTGCGCCACCAATGGTAAAGACGCGATCCACCCCGGCAATTGCCGCAGCAGCCAAGACCAACTCATTGATTTCACCACGCGGCGTGGGCACTACCATGACCACTTCCGGTACCCCTGCAACTTTGGCAGGAATGGCATTCATTAACACCGATGAGGGATAAGAGGCTTTACCACCTGGCACATAAAGTCCAGCGCGATCTAAAGGTGTGACTTGCTGGCCTAGCACGGTGCCGTTAGCTTCGGTATAACGCCAGGAGTCTTGCACTTGTTTTTCATGGTATTGACGCACACGCTGCGCTGCTGTTTCTAACGCAGTGCGTTGCTCAGCAGTGATGCGCGTCAGGGCTAATTCAAGACGCTCGCGCGGCAAAATTAAGTCGCTCATCTGCGCCACATTTAAGCCATCAAACTGGCGCGTGTAGTCAATCAGTGCTGCATCGCCGCGGCTGCGTACGTTATCGATGATATCCAGCACACGCTGATTAATAGTGGCGTCGGAGACACTCTCCCAGCTCAGGAGCTGATCAAGTTGGGTATTGAAATCTGTCGCTTGGGCATTTAAACGTCGCGTAATAGTTCCGGCAGTCATAGCGGGCCTCTATAATAAACAAACATTCGGGCGCCGCCAGACTAACAAACCTTCTGCGCGGGCACCCGATCAATTCGGCTATGACGCAGATAGGCTGTGTGTATCAACACACCAGCAGAGGCTACTATCAGTGTCGTGCGTTTACCGCAGCACTTAAGGTATCAATCAAGGTTTGAATATCAGTGTGCTTCATTTTCATTGAAGCGCGGTTGACGATTAAGCGTGAAGTAATGTGGGCGATCAGCTCTTGTGGCTCCAAACCATTGGCGCGCAGCGTATTCCCCGTATCCACTACGTCAATAATCTTGTCGGCTAAACCCACTAAGGGTGCTAACTCCATTGAGCCATAGAGTTTGATGATATCCACTTGGCGCCCCTGCTCAGCATAGTAACGCTTAGCGACATTGACGAACTTAGTCGCAACACGTAAACGCCCAGTTGGCTCCGGAGTATCAACGGGGCCGGCAGTCATTAACTTGCAACGTGCAATTTGCAAGTCGAGCGGCTCATATAAGCCTTGACCACCGTACTCGAGCAATACGTCTTTACCGGCCACACCTAAATCAGCCGCCCCTAATTCAACATAGGTTGGCACATCAGTGGCGCGAACGATCAGCAAGCGAACATCGTCACGGGTGGTGGGAATAATCAGCTTACGACTTTTTTCTGGATTTTCAGTCGGCACAATACCCGCCTGCTCTAATAGCGGCAGGGTATCGTCTAAAATGCGACCTTTTGACAGCGCAATAGTTAACATAAAACTAGCTCGGTACTCGGCGGATTTTCGCACCAAGGAGTTGCATTTTTTCCTCGATACATTCGTAACCGCGATCAATGTGATAAATGCGGTCAATCAGGGTATCGCCCTCTGCCATTAACGCAGCAATTACCAAGCTGGCAGATGCGCGTAAGTCAGTGGCCATAACAGGTGCAGCTTTCAGCTGGGGGATACCGGTGACAATTGCGGTGTTGCCTTCAATTTGAATTTTCGCACCCATGCGCTGCATTTCTAGAGCATGCATAAAGCGGTTTTCAAAAATAGTTTCAATGACCGTGCCAGTGCCTTCAGCCAAGGCATTCAGGGCAATAAACTGCGCCTGCATATCGGTTGGGAAGGCTGGGTATGGCGCCGTACGCACGTTAACCGCAGTTGGGCGTTTGCCATGCATATCCAGTTCAATCCAATCCTCTCCTGTGGTGATTTCCGCACCAGCCTCTTGCAGCTTAGCCAGCACGGCTTCAAGAATAGTGGGATCGGTGTCTTTAAGCTTAACGCGACCACCAGTGACCGCAGCGGCAACTAAATAAGTGCCGGTTTCAATTCGGTCTGGCATCACGACATAACGTGCGCCGCCGAGCTTTTCCACCCCATCAATAATAATGGTGTCGGTACCAGCGCCTTGGATCTTGGCACCCATGGCTATTAAGCAGTTGGCTAAGTCGACAATCTCAGGTTCGCGGGCAGCGTTTTCAAGAACGGTACGGCCCTTGGCTAAAGTGGCGGCCATGAGAATATTTTCTGTACCGGTCACGCTGACAATATCAAAGAAGAAATTACCACCGCGTAAACCACCTTCGGGCGCTTTAGCCTTGATGTAGCCATCTTCAACCGTGATCTCTGCACCCAGAGCTTCTAAACCACGGATGTGTAAATCCACTGGGCGCGAACCAATTGCACAACCGCCTGGTAAGGCTACTTCTGCCTGACCAAAATGCGCCACCATAGGACCTAACACTAAAATAGACGCCCGCATGGTTTTCACCAAGTCGTAGGGTGCTATCAATGTTTTAATGGTGCGCGGATCAATTTCTACACTGAGTTTTTCATCAATTACCGGCTCAATGCCCATACGACCAAACAACTCGATCATCGTGGTAATGTCATGCAGGTGCGGTAAATTGCACACTGTGACAGGCGCGCTGGCCAACAAGGTCGCTGCTAAAATAGGTAACGCAGCATTTTTTGCGCCTGAAATACGAATTTCACCGTCTAAACGATGTCCTCCGCTAATAATTAGCTTATCCATTAAGAGTCTCTTTGAGTTGCTTTAAGAGCGTTCGGCCCAAGCCGTGCGAGTATAAAATTTCATCGTAACTGCGTGGATACTGCCATCAGCAATCCAAGGGTTAATCACAGCATAAACTTGCTGCTGACGCTTAACCGGACCTAAGGCTGCGAGCTCGTCACTGATAATATTGAGCTGAAAATTGCAGCCTTCGCCCTCAACCTCAACTTGGGTGTTCGCTAATTTCTCTTCTAATAATTCTTTTACTGCTACAGCTTGCATAATTAACCTCATTAACAGCAGCCGGCATAGTCTGCGGCCGCTACATTAACATTTATTCAGTCTTTACTGCATGCGAACCGGCATGGCTCAATTCCGAGAATCTCAGTTAAGTCACAGACTTGGGCGATCTTGCGCATATCTTCTGGTAACTGCACCAGCTCAACATCTTTGCCAGCACCGCGGCCATCACGCAAAAAAGCCAGTAATAACGCCAAACCCACACTGCTCGACTTTTCAACGCCAGAACAGTTGATTTGCAGTGCGTTGCCTGCACTTTGCGCAATCAGTGCTTGGCCCTGTTTGCGCAACAATGGACCTGTGTTGTAGTCCAGTACGCCCTTCAGGTACAGCACACCTTGCTCATCAACAGTCACACTGGCCTGACTCACATGCCCTCCTGCGCGGCACGTGTTTTCGCCACGGTCTCGACCCAGTTATCAATCACGCGGTCAAGGTCTTGTGCATTACGCTGCATTGCTTCAGAAAACTGGTCACGGAACAGTTTGCCTAAGTTAATGCCATTAATAATCACGTTACGCATACGCCACTGACCATCAACCTCAACCATGGTGTAAGACACAGGGTAAATCACCCCTTGGTTATCCGTCACTTCCATGCGTACTTCGGCGCGTTTATCGCCCTGGGCAATACTGTTGGGTAAAACGCGGATGCTTTGATTATCGTACTCCAGCAAGGCATTACCATAGAACTGCATCAGGCTGCGCTTAAAGTTTTCTTGGAAACGCTGCATTTGCTCTGGGGTAGCGCGGCGCGAGTAGCGCACTGTCATGACACTGCGAGAAATGCCATCAGCATCCACCACTTCGCCTAAAATACTATCCATGGCGTTATAGAATGCACTTGGATCATTGCGATAGGTGTCTTTATTGGCTTTTAAATCAGCCAGCAACCGGTCAGTGGTTTGCTTAACCACCGCACGCGCATCAGCGGTTGCGGCAAAACTGAAACCGCTAAAGGCCAATAAAGCAGATAAAAGGCTATAACGTAAAATTGCTAACATAACGATTAATCCTGATTAACTGTGTTCATTAAAAACTTGCCAATCAACTCTTCTAGCACCAACGAAGACTGAGTGTCATAAATCACATCTCCGTCCACTAAGACGTCTTCTTCGCCGCCGATACTAAGGCTGATGTATTTCTCACCGAGCAAGCCTGCCGTTAAAATCGAAGCTGTGGTGTCGGTTGGCAAGTTATCGACACGACGCTGCACTTCCATAACAACTTTTGCTGAGTAGGTTTGGGTATCAAAATCAATACTCACTACTTTACCCACTGTCACGCCCGCCATAGTGACTTTAGCGCGAGTAGTTAAGCCAGCAATATTATCAAAGTGCGCGGTTAACTTATAAGTATCAGCACTGCTGGCAACAGTTAAGCCACTGACTCTGAGAGCCAATAACAATAATGCGAGGATGCCTGCCAACAAGAACACTCCCACACTTATCTCTACGGCACGGATTCGCATTAGAAATCTCCAAACATTAAAGCTGTCAAAATAAAGTCCAATCCCAACACTGCTAACGAGGCATAGACCACGGTTCGCGTTGTGGCTCGGCTGATACCTTCAGAGGTTGGCTCGCAATCATAGCCTTGGAATACCGCAATCCAAGTCACTACAAAGGCAAACACCACACTTTTAATCGCGCCATTGAGCACATCATTATAAAAATCTACGCTGCTGACCATATTGCCCCAGTACGAGCCCTCATAGACGCCCAGCCAGTCCACAGCCACCATTGCCCCACCCCAAATACCAACCACGGAAAAGATCGCGGCCAATAACGGCATAGAAATAAACCCAGCCCAGAGGCGTGGTGCAATAATGTATTTAAGCGGGTCCACCCCAATCATTTCCAAACTGGAGAGTTGCTCCGTGGATTTCATATTGCCGATTTCCGCAGTTAAAGCGGAGCCAGCCCGACCGGCAAACAATAAAGCTGTCACTACGGGGCCCAGTTCACGCAATAACGTCAGCGCAACCATTTGCCCAACGGCCTGCTCAGAACCAAAGTCCACTAGAATGCTATAGCCCTGTAGTGCCAGTACCATGCCGATAAATAGGCCTGAAACAATAATAATTGCCAGTGAGAGCACACCCACCGAGTACAGCTGTTTGATTAGCAAATGCCAACCGGTACCCGCACCACTGCGCCCCAGCAGCACGTTCCAGAGAAACACGAGCGAGCGCCCCATGGCCTGGATAATATCTAAACCAGAACGTCCAAATAGAGCAAGGCGGTCCAGTAACGTCTTACGCGACATTTATCGACCTCCTAATAAGTCATCACTGTAGTTCGGTGCAGCGAAGTGAAATGGCACTGGACCATCGGGAATACCCTGCATAAACTGCAAAATACGTGGGTTATCTGAGTTCATTAACTCATCTGGCGTACCCTGTCCTAACACCTCACCGTCACCAATCACATAGAGGTAATCAGCAATACTGGCGGTTTCTGCCAAGTCATGGGACACAACCACGCTGGTAATGCCTAAAGCGTCATTGAGCAAACGAATTAAACGCACCAAGACGCCTTTAGCGATTGGGTCTTGCCCCACAAAAGGTTCGTCATACAACAAAATATCTGGATCCAAAGCAATCGCACGCGCCAAAGCTACGCGACGTTTCATACCACCAGATAACTCATCGGGCATCAAATCAACGGCGCCACGTAAACCCACCGCCTGCAGTTTCATCAAGACAATGTCGCGAATCATTTCATCTGGCAGCTGGGTGTGCACCCGAAGCGGGAAAGCAACGTTCTCAAACACATTCAAATCAGTAAATAGCGCACCACTTTGAAAAAGCACACCAAACTGTTTGCGCATATCAAATAAATCACTGCGCGATAAATCAGGTAAGTTTTGTCCGTTAACCCAAACCTCACCTTGTTCAGGCTTAAGTTGAGCGGCCATTAAACGCAACAGTGTTGTCTTACCGCAACCAGATGGTCCCATAACCCCGGTGACCTTACCGCGCGGAAAACTGATATCAACATTGTTGAATATCTTTCGTGAGCCGCGGCGAAAGACCAGGCCTTTAAGCTCTACGGCGAAAGCATCGTCAACTGACATTTAAACTCCCGCTAAATAAGATTAGTTTGTTGGAACATGGGGCACCCACATAACATTGCATCTGTAACCAACGGGGCAATATAGCACTGTCAGGGCTGACACCCAATAGAGAAACACTGCCACTGCACAGAACTGTGCGCCATTTTGCCGCAGCTGAAAACAATAAAGGCACTTAAAAGTGCCTTTATTGGGTATTTGCACTCAGTTTAGCAATCAGTGTTGGTGTCCACCTTCACCGTGCACATGGCCGTGCGCAATTTCTTCTTCGCTGGCAGCGCGGACGGTTGCAATCTTAACTTTAAAGTTAAGCTGCTGGCCGGCTAGCGGGTGATTGCCATCAATGGTCACTTCGTCACCATCAATATCGCGAATTGTTACAATCTGCATGCCACCATCGGGTGCTGAAGCATGAAACTGCATACCCACTTGCAGCTCATCAACGCCTTCAAACATTTCACGACCGATAGTAGAGATCAGCTCAGCACTGTACTCACCGTAAGCGTCTTGTGGCTCGATACTGACTTCCAGCTCATCGCCGACAGCTTTGCCGGTCAATGCGTTTTCTAAACCAGCAATAATATTGCCTGCGCCATGCAAATAAACCAACGGCTCTGCACCTGCAGAACTGTCAATCACTTCGCCAGCTTCGTTTGTAAGCGTATAGTCAATGGCGACAACGTGTTGGTCGGCGATCAGCATAAAATAAAAACCTTTATCAGAATGAATGTAAGCGAAAGTTTACCTACTCATGCGACGTAATGCGACTTTAGAATAAATAGACCAATGCAGACTTGACCTAACCTTATGCCGCCATGAAGATTGGGAAACCTTATAAATGATCCGGCCTTTATAAATATCAGTATTCGGTCGCATCCAACTCTTACTTCTGTATCACAAGGATTACCAATGTCGTCTCGAAATGTACTGGTTATTAATAGCGGCAGCTCGTCAATTAAATTTGCTTTAGTCAATGAAGACAGCGAGCAATTTCCAATCCAAGGCTTAGCCGAGCGCTTAGGCAGCAGCGATGCTGTATTGAACTGGCAGTTAGGTGATGAAAAACATGTTGCACAGCTGCATGGCGCAGACCATAAAGAAGCCTTCGAGCGCTTATTACCTTTAGTACAAAAAGCCAGCCAAGGAAAGCTGACTGGCATTGGTCACCGTGTGGTGCATGGCGGTGCGCACTTTACTGAAGCCTCAGCATTAAACCGCGAAGTTATTGATGTGATTCGCCGCGCTGCGGTACTGGCACCCTTGCACAACCCAGCTGGCTTAATTGGTATTGAAGCGGCTATGGCGCTGTATCCAGAGCTCACCCAGGTGGCTGTGTTTGATACCGCATTCCACCAAACCATGCCTGCCCATGCTTACCGCTATGCGGTACCAGAGCATTTATACACTGACCACAACGTGCGCCGTTATGGTTTCCACGGCACCAGTCATATGTATGTCAGCCGTAAAGCTGCCGTCATGACGGGCTTGCCTGTAGAAGATAGCTGCTGGCTCACCGCCCACTTAGGCAACGGCTGCTCCACTGCTGCAGTAGTCAACGGTGAAAGTTTAGACACCAGTATGGGCTTAACACCACTGGAAGGCTTAGTGATGGGCACCCGCAGTGGCGATGTTGACCCAAGCCTGCACAACCACCTCGCCCGCACTTTAGGTTGGGACACCCAGCGCATTGAAACCGTATTAACCAAAGAAAGTGGCCTATTGGGTCTGTCGGGCTTATCCAACGATATGCGCACCTTAATCGAAGCGCGAGAAAAAGGTGATGAGCGCGCCACTCTGGCTATTGAAGTTTTCTGCTACCGCTTAGCGAAGTCTTTAGCCGGTATGGCCTGCGCTTTACCACGGCTTGACGGCCTTATTTTCACTGGCGGCATTGGTGAAAATGCCAGCTTAGTGCGCAGCAAAACCCTCGACTACATGCGCCTATTCAACTTTAAGCTGGACGAAGCAGCCAACCAGAAGTGTGTACGCGGTGAAGGCGGTATCATCAGTGCCGAAAACCACCCGCGCGTATTGGTCATCCCAACCAACGAAGAACGCCAGATTGCTATTGAAACTCTGGCTTTAATCGACGCTCACGCTTAATACAGGACGTTTGATTCATGCATACATTTTTACTTGCGCCAACTGGGTTTGGCGTTGGCTTATCCTCGATTAGCCTCGGTGTTGTTCAAAGTCTTTTACGCTCTGGCTTAAAAGTTGGTTTCTTTAAACCCATCGCTCAGCCGCATTCCGGTGACACCGGCCCTGAACGTTCCAGCGCATTAATGGAAGCAGCGCACGGCATTCGCCAGCCCAAAGCCTTGTCTTTAGCTTATGTTGAACGCTTGATCGGTAATGGCCAGCTCGATGAGCTGATGGAAGAAATTGTCAGCATGCATCAGCAAATTCAAGCTGAGTACGACATTATTATTGTTGAGGGCATGACCCCCTCACGCCAAGCCAACTACGCTGAGCGGATCAACGCCTATTTAGCTAAAACCCTTGATGCTGAAGTGATTTTAGTCAGTGCCCCCACCAGCGATGACCTTAACGAGCTGTCCGACCGCATTGAAATGCAAGCACAGCTGTTTGGTGGCACCAAGGATCCAAAAGTACTTGGCGTTATTATTAACAAAGTAAATGACGCGCCAATTGCCGGCTTTATTGAGCGTTTAAAAAGCCACCTACCGGCACTGCGCAAAGGCGACCTGCACCTCATTGGCTGTATTGCAGCCAAAGAAGAGCTCAACAATGCCCGCACCAGCGACTTCGCTGAGTTGATCAAAGCTAAAGTGCACAATACCGGTGATATTGAGCAACGTCGCGTCCAAAAAGTCATTCTTTGCTCACGCACCGTGGCCAATATCGTGCCTTTACTGCAGCCTGGTGTGTTAGTGGTGTGCCCGGGTGACCGTGACGATATTATTTTAGCCACCAGCTTGGCGGAAATGAACGGAGTGTTATTGGCCGGTTTATTATTGACCGGTGACCTAACGCCCAACCCCAGCATTATAGATATTGGTGAGCGCGCCCTTAAAGGCGGCTTACCAGTTATGAGCGTACCCACTGGCTCTTACGATACTGCTTACAACCTAACCCGTTTGTACAAAGGTATTCCAATCAGCGATACCGAGCGGGCCAAAGCAGTGACCGACTACATTGCTGGCCACTTGGACCAAGACTGGCTCGCCGCGCGCTGCAAAACCACACGCCAATTGTTGTTATCACCGCCAGCGTTTCGCCATCAACTGGTTAAACGCGCACAAGCAGCCAACAAGCGCATTGTCTTACCTGAGGGTAATGAGCCGCGCACTATTCAAGCGGCGGCAATTTGCCAAAAACGTGGCATCGCCCGTTGCGTGCTGATTGCTAAGCCTGATGAAGTACACGCGATTGCTAAAGCACAAGGCATTGATTTGCCAGCTGACTTAGAAATTATCGACCCAGATAGCATTCGCCAGCGCTTTATCGCGCCCATGGTAGAGCTGCGTAAAGACAAAGGCTTAACCCCGCAACTGGCCAATGTGCAACTGGAAGATACTGTGGTGTTAGCCACCATGATGCTGGCAGAAGATGAAGTTGACGGTTTAGTTTCTGGCGCTGTGCATACCACGGCCAGCACCATCCGCCCTGCTCTGCAATTGATTAAAACTGCACCAGGCTACAACTTGGTGTCGTCAGTATTCTTTATGCTGCTGCCTGACCAAGTGCTGGTGTACGGTGACTGCGCAGTGAACCCTGATCCCAATGCCACACAACTGGCTGAAATTGCTCTGCAAAGTGCTGAATCGGCGCAAGCCTTTGGTATTGATCCCCGTGTTGCGATGATCAGCTACTCAACCGGTGACTCAGGTACCGGTGCTGAAGTAGAAAAAGTTCGCGAAGCAACACGCATCGCGCAAGAGCGTAATCCGGATATACCAATCGATGGTCCACTGCAATACGATGCTGCCAGCATTGAAAGCGTAGGCCGCTCAAAAGCACCGGACAGCTTAGTTGCAGGTCGCGCCACTGTGTTTATTTTCCCTGATCTAAACACCGGCAACACCACTTACAAAGCCGTACAGCGCAGTGCTAACGTCATCAGCGTTGGTCCCATGCTGCAAGGCTTGCGCAAGCCAGTCAACGATCTATCCCGCGGTGCTTTGGTTGACGACATTGTCTTCACCATTGCTTTAACTGCGATTCAAGCGGCGAATATGCCTTAAGCAAGACCGGCATTAAGAGTCACTGTTGCGTCCTGCGCAGTGACTCTTAAGTCTCATGCAATGCTTGCACTTCAGCACTGAAACGATAACCATACTCGGATAAAATCATATGTTTATGCCGCGCTGAGCGCATTATCCTGAGGTATTGCTTTTATGCTGCACGTTCTTCCGTCCTTAGTACGAGGCATAATTGCTTCATCAATTTTGGCACTCAATACTCTATTTTGGTGCTGGCCATTGTTTGCCTTGGCTTTATTAAAGCTGATTTTACCTTTTGCTCCCATTCAGCGCGCCTTACGCTTTGCCATGCACTGGATTGCCGAATCATGGATTGCGGTGAACTCGTTCTGGATGCGCCTCGTACAGCCCATCGAATGGGATGTTGAAGGGTTAGAGCAACTTGACCTAACCCATTCATGGCTCGTAACCAGCAACCACCAAAGCTGGGTGGATATTCTCGCCCTGCAATATCAATTTAACCGCCGCCTACCCTTTCTCAAATTTTTCTTAAAAAAAGAACTGATTTGGGTGCCGGTGATTGGCTTGTGCTGGTGGGCACTGGAGTTTCCTTTCATGAAACGCTACAGCAAAGCCTACCTTGCTAAGCACCCAGAAAAACAAGGCCAAGACCTTATCACCACACGCAAAGCCTGTGAGCGTTATAAAACCAATCCAGTCTCGGTCTTTAACTTCTTAGAAGGCACACGCTTCACCCCAGAAAAACACCAGCAGCAGAACTCTCCTTTTCAGCACTTGTTAAAACCCAAGGCTGGCGGCATTGCTTTTGTGCTGGATGCGATGGGCGAGCAACTGCACGGTCTAGTCAATGTCACCCTGTATTACCCGCAGGGTAAACCCGGACTATGGGACCTGCTCAGCGGAAAAATTCAGCGCATTGTGATGCGGGTCGAGGTGCTACCCATCCCAGAGCAATTCATTGGCCAAAGCTACGATCAAAACATGCAGTACCGCGCCCAATTCCAAGACTGGGTCAATCAACTTTGGCAAGACAAAGACCAACTCCTAACCCAGATAATCAACGCCGAGCAGTCAAAGCCAAACAGCTAAAAAGCCACTTGCCACCATAGTCGATAGCGCGCCACTGGGCGAACACTGGTGATGCGCGCTATACTTGGTCGCTTAATTCAAGCGCCTGCACTGTGCGTTAAGTCTCTTTAGCGTACCCACTGCCTGCTCATCTACACCGAGTCTGCTCGTTAAAAGCACTTGATGTTCCCTTCACACTAGAGGAGCGTTTCATGACCGTTATTAAGCAAGATGATTTGATCCAAAGCGTTGCTGACGCCTTGCAGTTTATTTCTTATTACCACCCGCTCGACTTTATTGAAGCCATGCATGAGGCCTATTTACGCGAAGAGTCAGCCTCAGCTAAAGATGCCATGGCGCAGATTTTGATTAACTCCCGCATGAGCGCCACTGGCCACCGTCCATTGTGCCAAGACACCGGTATTGTCACCGTGTTCGTCCGTGTGGGCATGGATGTACGCTGGGATGGCGCGACCATGAGCCTCGATGACATGATCAACGAAGGCGTGCGCCGTGCTTACCAGTTACCCGAAAACGTTTTGCGCGCTTCAATTTTAGCTGACCCAGCCGGTGCGCGTCGCAACACCAAAGACAACACCCCAGCCGTTATTCACTACTCTATCGTGCCGGGTAACACCGTTGAATTTGATATCGCAGCCAAAGGTGGCGGTTCAGAAAACAAAGCGCAAATGGCCATGCTCAACCCGTCCGACTCCATCGTTGACTGGGTGTTAGAGACAGTGCCAAAAATGGGTGCGGGCTGGTGTCCACCAGGCATGCTCGGCATTGGTATTGGCGGTACTGCAGAGAAAGCTGCGGTGATGGCCAAAGAAGTGCTGATGGAATCCATTGATATCCATGAACTGCAAGCCCGTGGCGCACAAAACCGCGTAGAAGAAATCCGCTTAGAACTGTTTGAGAAGGTCAACCAACTGGGTATTGGCGCTCAAGGCTTGGGCGGTCTCACCACCGTACTTGATGTAAAAATCATGGACTACCCAACCCACGCAGCTTCTTTGCCAGTGTGCATGATCCCTAACTGCGCCGCCACCCGTCACGCCAACTTTACCCTCGATGGTTCAGGTCCGGCAGTACTTGAAGCGCCATCTTTGGATGCCTTCCCGGATATCGTGTGGGAAGCCGGTCCTTCCGCACGCCGCGTCAATCTAGATACCTTAACGCCAGAAGAAGTACAAAGCTGGAAACCCGGTGAAACAGTCCTGCTCAACGGTAAGATGTTTACCGGCCGTGATGCGGCGCACAAGCGTATGGTGGATATGCTCAACAATGGTGAAGAGCTACCAGTGGACCTCAAAGGTCGCTTTATCTACTACGTGGGCCCGGTTGACCCAGTCGGCGATGAAGTGGTCGGACCGGCCGGCCCCACCACTGCTACACGGATGGACAAATTCACCCGTCAAATCCTTGAAAGCACAGGCTTGTTGGGCATGATTGGTAAATCTGAGCGCGGCCCTATTGCCATTGAAGCCATTAAAGACAATAAAGCGGTCTACCTGATGGCCGTCGGCGGTGCAGCTTACTTAGTCGCGCAGGCCATTAAGAAATCACGGGTTGCCGCCTTCCCTGAACTGGGTATGGAAGCCATCTACGAGTTTGATGTAGTAGATATGCCGGTAACCGTTGCGGTGGATACCTCAGGTGAGTCAGTACATATCACTGGTCCTGCCCTATGGCAGAAAAAGATCGCTGACAGCTTAGCCGTTGAGATTGAATAAACCCAACAGCAACGACCTCTAAACAGCATCGAGGCCGAGACTCAGTTCTCGGCCTTTTTATTTATTCGCAACTGCGCCTTATACACTGAGCAAAGCTCCAAGGCCTGGCTGCACACAAACTAAGAGTACACGCCCGTGGCCAACCGCCGTTACAGTTGTATCGCCTTGAGCAACCCAAAATCACCAACCAATGTTGGCTCAATTATGCGTGCCGCCGGCTGCTACGGCGTCAATAGCGTGTTTTATACCGGTGTGCGTTATGACCGCGCTAAAGACTTTATAACCGACACCAAAAAAGTGCACCAAGATGTGCCCTTGATCAACATTGATGACCTGCGCAAGATTCTACCGCTGGGCTGCACTCCAGTAGCCATTGAACTGGTGGAGGGCGCACGCCCCTTACCAGAGTACACCCACCCCGACCGTGCTTTATATATCTTCGGCCCAGAAGATGGCTCGCTGGATAAAGAAATTCGTGATTGGTGTGAGGACGTGGTGTATATCCCCACCAACGGCTGCATGAACTTGGCGGCAACCGTTAATGTCGTGCTCTACGATCGCCTTGCCAAAGGCTTAAATACCAAGTCAGGCCCGCTGTTTAAGTAGCCTTATAGCCAAAGCGGGTTAAACCGCTGATTTTTTATTCGGTTTCGGCAGCTTGCGTAGGCGCCACGCAGGCCATAACGCCAGTAGAAAAGCCAAGCCCAGCACGATAAAAGTACGCTCAAACGCCAGAGTTTCGGCCACAAAGTCACCGCCCAACGACTTATATTGCCACTCTAGATACACGGTTAATAAGTTAATCCCAAAAGCCCCACCCAACTGCCGCACAAAGGTCACAGCGCCAGCACCATAGGGCAACTCATCGACAGTGAGACTGTCCAAAGAAGCCATGCTCAACGCTGGCATAATCAAGCCAATACCCATGCGCCCTAAGCTGGCAATCACACACAACCATAAAAAACCGCTGCTAGCCCCCCAAATGCCATACCACACAGCTGACAAGGCAAAGAGAAATAAGCCTGCACACAACAGCCAAACAATAGCGATGCGGTCACACAGCCAGCCGCTCGCAAAGGAAGCTAAGCCAAGCAAAATACCTGCCGGCAATAACAACACCCCAGCGTCACCAGCGCTGTAGCCGTTGATAGTTTGCAGAAATAATGGGATTAAATAGGTCGAGCCATACAGACCTAAGCCTAACGCCAAGGCTACCCAGCTGGCACGTCGAAAAGCAGCCAAACGCCATAAACGCAAATGCAAAATGGGCTTTTTACTGCGCAGCGTGCGAATAAAAAACACCAGTGCACAGGCTGCAGTAATCAGCGCAAGCGTCACAACGCGCCAATCACCCCAGGCATACCGTGGCCCTTCAGAAATAGCCGCAAGACCAGCAAAGATGGCGGTCGTCAGCATGACAAAAGACAGCACATCCAAGCGTCTCGAGTTGGGATTTTGCTCATCAGGTAGGAGCCAATGCCCCGCTAGCATCAACACAAAACATACGGGTAAAGGTAACCAGAACGCAGACATCCAACCAAAATGATCGACTAAATAACCACCCACTGTCGGCCCAATACTCGGTGCAATCATTAAGCCAAGGCCGTACATACCTAAAGCTGCGCCACGCCCACCGCCGGCATACACGCGAAAAATAAGCACTGTTGCTAATGGCTGAATAATGCCCGCAGAGCCCCCTTGCAAAATACGCAAGATAATCAGTTGCCAACCCGCGGTGGCCATCAACGCCAGCACTGAGCATACGACAAACAAACCGATACTGAACTGCACTGTTAAGCGCGAGCCAAACTTAGCCTGTGCCCAAGCTGCCAGCAATAAGCCTGCAGTCATTGCCGCGAGAAAACCCGTTGCCAACCACTGCGCCAGCGGACGGCCCATACTAAACTCATCCATAATGGCCGGTAGTGCCACGTTAATGCTGGTCGAGGACAACACCATTACCATGCTGCCCAACATCAGTACACCTAATAACCAGACACGGTACAGGGCGCCAAAACGTGCGTTTAAACTGGCAAGATCTCGTTTCATGTATTCTTTTCTAAATTTGCCAACATTTGCGCATGTATTTGCTGACAGGTTTGAATGTCTTGCTCAGTCAAACCCGCGAAAATTTCTCGGCGTAATCCAGTGGCAATCACTTCGATTTCTGCAATTAAGGGGATTGCCGCGTCGGTCAGGGCAATTTTTTTAACCCGACGATCCTGCTCATCTGTTTGCCGCTCGATGAGCTGCTGTGCCTCTAAGGCATCTAGCAATCGAGCTAAGGTGGGATTTTCAACACCAACACTGCAGGCCAACTCACCTTGCGTGGGCAGAGCCTTGTCCCGCGCCAAGTGCAGTAATACTAACCAGCGTGCTTGAGACAGTCCAAGCTCAGCTAAGCGCCTATCCAGTTCAGCACGCCACGCACGGGATAATTGCGTGAGCTGCATTCCAAAACGGTGCTGTTCATACATGGTTACGAAGTCTCCAAGCTAATCGTGAGCAGACTAAGTATACCTAGATTAAAACACCCTGCGACAACAGTTCCTCCGTCTTATGTCGTATAAAGCGGAGGCTGCGCAGTCATTACTTAACGATGATACGTGCGGTTTCTAAGTAAACCGGCGCAACTTTCTGCAAGTCATCACGCTTGTAGGTTTCTGAGGCGATATGCACCTCTTCTAATGTTTCAGCCAGCTCTTCTAGCTCGCTGTTAATTTTTTCCAGAGCATTTTCTAAAGTGTAGGTCAGCTCATGGATAGCCTGCAGGTTTTCATTGGTCAACTCAGCAGCCAGTGCTGTTTCAAGACGATTATTGTACTCAGAAAAGTTTGCTACTGCAGTTTGCAGGTCAGGTGATGCCACGCCTTTAAAGTGATCTGGACGTTCAGCATCGGCAACGGCAACCCCTGCAACTGCCAAGCTAACCGCTAGTACTGCACCCTTGATTAAGTTTTTCATGCTTTGCCCTTAGTGAGGTTTTGTGTGCGAGCAAATTTAACAAACCGCCATACAAATAGCAATCATTATCATTAGCGTTAATTGTTATTTTAAAACGACAGCTCATACTTTTAAACTTGATTGACCGATCTTAACCAATGCTCATAACTTTTCTAACCACAAAAAAATACCCCGAACCAGTCGGGGTATTTTTAGCGTAACGATTGAGTTAACCGTTAGACAGTCTCACTTAGTGATCCTGTGCACCAGAGCGACCGATACCTGTCTGACTGCGTACAGTCAGTGCAGTAAATGCATCACGCTCTTTATCTGCACGGGCACTCTTATCAGTAACTGAGAAGAACCAGATCGTAAAGAACGCCAATGGAATCGAGAAGATACCTGGGTTCGGGAACGGTGTGATTGCTTCCGCGTTACCAAATACGTCAACCCAAACTGTGCTACTCAGAACAACCCACAGGGTGGCAAAGGCTAGACCTAAGAAACCACCGATGGTTGCGCCACGAGTCGTACATCCGCGCCAAGAGATCGACAGCACCAACACTGGGAAGTTAGCACTTGCGGCAATGGCGAAGGCTAAACCAACCATGAAGGCTACGTTCTGCTGTTCGAAAACAATACCCAGCAATACTGCCAAGACACCCAGCACCAGCGTGGAAATCTTAGAAATACGCATTTCTTGTTTTTCAGTTGAACGACCACGAGCAATAACGTTGGCGTACAAGTCGTGAGCAATCGCCGCAGCACCTGCTAGAGCTAGACCGGCCACTACCGCAACGATGGTTGCGAAAGTTACCGCAGCCAAGAAGCCTAGCAGCAAGCTACCACCAACAGCGTTAGCCAAGTGCACCGCAGCCATGTTGGTACCACCAATCAGCGTGGTTAACATGTTGCTGTTATCAGCCATCAAGCCATTAAAGTACTCAGGGTGACGAACCAGCAAGGCAATCGCACCAAAGCCAATGATAAAGGTCAGCAAGTAGAAGTAACCGATAAAGCTACTGGCCCAAATTACTGATTTACGAGCATCTTGAGCACTGGATACAGTGAAGAAGCGCATCAGAATATGTGGCAAACCTGCTGTACCAAAGGCTAGAGCCAAACCAAGTGACAGTGCGTTCAATGGGTTGCTGCTTACTGCAGCACCAGGCGCCATCAACTCTGATCCAGACGGATGCACTTTAACTGCTTCAGCCAGCATAGTATCTGGGTTCCAGTTAAAGGCCATGAGTACCAACCCTGCTAACAAGGTACCACCGGCAAGCATCAATACTGCTTTAATGATTTGTACCCATGTGGTTGCAGTCATACCGCCAAAGAACACATAAATCATCATTAGCGTACCAATGATAACCACGGCATAGTTGTACTCGATGCCAAACAGCAACACGATCAACTTACCCGCACCAACCATTTGCGCGATCAGGTACAGAGCAATAATTAGCAGTGAAGCACTGGCCGCTAGAACACGCATTGGTGTTTGCTCTAAACGGAACGCAGTTACGTCAGCAAAGTTAAAGCGTCCAAGGTTACGCAAACGCTCAGCAACTAAGAACATCACCACCGGCCAACCAAAGAGGAAGCCAATCGCATAAATGATGCCGTCAAAACCACTGACATACACCATACCGGCAATACCCAAGAAGGACGCAGCAGAAATATAGTCACCGGCAATGGCCAAGCCATTCTGGAAACCAGAAATACCACCACCAGCGGTATAGAAGTCTGAAGTGGTTTGTGTTTTACGTGCAGCCCACCAAGTAATCACCATGGTTCCGGCGATAAACACCAAAAACATAACAATTGCCGAGGTATTGGCTTGCCCTGTAGCAGCAAAAGCTGGCTGAGCAAACATGGAAAGCAAAGCTGTGCTTAAAAGAAACTTTTTCATTCCACGTCCCTCATAATCGCACTCAAGAGTGGGTCGAATATTTTATTCGAGAAGTAGGTGTATAAAGCGATCATAATAACCGCACTAAAGACCACCAGAATCCCGGTAAAAACACCCACACTCATGGTCCAGCCTGGACCTAGAGGTTGCGCGAAGACTTCAGGCAAGTACGCCAGAGTTAAAATAAACCCTGAGTAAATAGCCAAAGCTACCGCAAAAAAAATCATACTCACCCGGGTTCGACGCCGTACTAGCTCCGCATACTTTGGGTGCTTAAGCACCTTCTCAACAATTGTATCTTGCATTTAACTTCTCCTACTCAATCGAGCATGCGTATAGCTGCGCTATTTTGAGTGTATTTTATTGTTATCACTTACATGCAGGACACGGGCAATAACGCTTACCGCCGCGCATTGAACGTATACATTTATTGTGATTCTTTACTGCCTATTCCTCGTTTTAAAACTCGGAAGAAATTGCTGAACCCATCCAAGCTCTTAAACTGAGACGTATCCAACACTCAGCAGCGAACCGCTTCTGCACTGCATACACAGGATTGCTAATGTAAAGAATGTAGCGCTGAGGAACAGCCTACCTTGGTCTAAATCCTAAAGCAGCAGCCCAGAAAAGCAGTGAATATAGGATATCTACCATAGAAAAATAGACTAAAGAATCAAAAAAACGCTCAAGATTAAGGTGCTGTCATTGGCAACAGCACCTTAAATACAACCCTAGCGTTTTGGGCGTGCTGGTTATTGTTATGTTTTAAAGCGCCCGAGCAGCTCTTGTAAAGCACTGGCTAAACGTGCCACTTCATGGCTGGCTTCAGTCGTTTGTATCGCACCATCGGTTGTCTCAGTGGTTAAATCGTCGATGGCGACCACTGAACGGGTAATTTCTTCACTCACCGCGCTCTGTTCTTCGGCTGCGCTCGCAATTTGCACGTTCATATCATTAATGGTGCTAATGGCTTTCACAATCGACTCTAAGCAGGCAGTGGTTTTTAGCGTTTGCTCAACCCCAGCACGCGCCTCTGTGCGCCCAGCCTCCATCGCCTCCACAGCTTGCACCGCGCCACGTTGTAAGCGCGTAACCATATTGTTGATTTCTTCAGTGGAGTTTTGCGTGCGCGAGGCTAAAGTTCGTACCTCATCGGCAACCACAGCAAAACCACGCCCGGCCTCACCAGCCCGAGCGGCCTCAATAGCAGCGTTGAGCGCCAGCAAGTTGGTCTGCTCGGCAATGCTACGAATCACATCCAGCACACTGCCGATTTCTTCACTGTCTTTGGCCAGCGCTTCAATCACACCAGTGGCATGCTCAACCGCAGACGCTAGGCTTTCAATGGCCTCAATGGTTTGCAAGGAAACATCGCGCCCCACCAACGCTTCTTCATCAGCATGGTGCGCGGCATCTGCTGCCAAGCTAGCACTTTGCGCCACCTCATTGGCTGTGGCATGCATTTCATTCATTGCTGTGGCCACTAGAGAGATTTCATTTTGCTGCTTGCGCATGCTCTCACTGGTGTTTTCTGTCACCACTGAGGTTTCCTCACTGGCCGCTGCCAGCTGCTCAGCTGAGCGCCCCACATCATGTAAGGCACTTTGAAAACGCTCACCCATGTGATTAAAGGCTTGCGCCACTGAGCGCAGCTCATCATTACCAGGATAGGCAACCCGCACCGTAGTATCACCAGAGGCAATTTTTTCCGAAGCCTCACGCAGCAGTTTAACCGCCTGTTGGATACTGAGAATAACCCGCAAGGCCAGCAACAATAACAGACCACCACCAATAATTAAGACAAAGGCAAAGAGCTTGAGCGTTTGCTGATAACGCTGTTCACCCTTGCTATAAGCCTCTTGCGCATCAACCATTAAGTGATTCGACAACTCAACCATAACCTCACGCACTGCAGTCACGGCGGGGTTAACTTTAGTTAAAATCACTTGGTTGGCACGATAAAAGTCGCGATCATGGATTGCTTGCACAACAAGATCCACTGACTCTTGGCGCAAGACCCTTACACGCGCTCTTAAAGTTTCGTACATCTGCAACTCAGCACCCGTAAAGCCCAGAGCATCTAGCTCCTGCCAAGCCGCTTGATTCCGTGCCTGCCCTTCTTTAATGGTATCAAGGTGTAAACTCAAAGGATGATCATGCAGATCATAAAATGGCGAGTCTGGTGCATGCTGCAACGCCAGCAGTAGTTGTGTTCGAGTACCGTTAATATCAGAGAAAACATTATCCAGCAGTTTCATCGGCACCATATTTTCTTGGTAGATATCTTCTAGCGCCTTGTTTAAATCTTTAATCCCCATCAGCCCCACAGCAGCAACCAATGCAATTAGCAGCACCGAAATTGCCGTTAGCAAGATAAGTCGAGCTTTAAAAGTGATTTTATTAAGCATGTATTCCCTTCCGCTGCCAGCGAGCAGCGCACTCTCAATTGGCAATGTTAATTTTTAGAGCGAGGCTTTTCAGCAGTAGTATCATGCCCAACTTACTCGCCGACTCATCAGTGGCAGTATGCTATCAAACTTCGTGCGCGTCATAACGTCACACTTGCCTAGCAAAAACTATTATTTTTCACATTTCAGCCTATAAACCATAGCCTTAGACCTAAAAGGACTTAAAGAAGCTATAAATCCTACTTGTACGCTATATCGACCTGCACGATAATAAGCCTCTTACTTTTTAACGGCCACGTCCTAGAATTCTTTATGAGCGAACTCTTACTTATTATGGTCAGCGCCATACTGGTAAACAATTTTGTGTTGGTACAGTTCCTTGGTCTGTGCCCGTTTATGGGCGTTTCCAAAAAGGTTGAGACCGCCATTGGCTTATCCCTAGCCACCACCTTCGTCCTGACCTTGGCATCTATTTGCAGTTATTTAGTTCAGCAGTACATCCTCAAACCTTTTGATTTAGATTTTTTACGCACGATCAGTTTTATTCTGGTCATTGCCGTGGTGGTGCAGTTCACAGAAATGGTGGTGAATAAAACCAGCCCGATGCTGTATCGCGTACTGGGTATTTTCCTACCCTTAATTACGACTAACTGTATTGTTCTGGGTGTGGCCCTCTTAAATGCCAACCGCAGCGAATACACCTTTATTCAGGCCAGCGTTAATGGCTTTGCTGCAGGTATTGGTTTTTCTTTAGTACTGGTGCTGTTTGCCGCCATGCGCGAGCGAATCGCTATTGCCGATGTGCCAAAACCTTTCCAAGGGGCCGCCATTGGCATGCTCACGGCGGGTCTTATGTCATTAGCCTTTATGGGCTTTAGTGGTTTAATCAAACTATGAGCATGGTGTTTATCGCAATCGCCGCGTTAGTGGCGTTGAGCTTAATATTCGGTGCCATCCTAGGCTTTGCTGCCGTGCGTTTTCGCGTGGAAGGCAATCCTATCGCTGAGCAAATTAACGCTTTACTGCCGCAAACCCAGTGCGGCCAGTGTGGCTATCCGGGCTGCAAGCCTTATGCGGAAGCCATTGCCGCTGGCGATAAAATCAATAAATGCCCACCGGGTGGTGAAACGACGATTCAAGCCCTTGCTGAACTATTAGATGTAGAGCCAGAGCCGCTTGACGCCGTGGAAGGTGAAAAACCACAAATGGTGGCCTTTATTCGTGAAGCAGAATGCATTGGCTGTACTAAATGCATTCAAGCCTGCCCCGTAGATGCAATTTTAGGCGCAGCCCGGCAAATGCATACCGTCATTGCTGACGAGTGTACCGGCTGTGATCTGTGTGTGGAGCCGTGCCCAGTCGACTGTATTGATATGCTACCAGTGCCCGACACCTTACAAACTTGGAAATGGGATCAGCCTTTGGCACCCGGCACACTGATTGCTACCGATCGGGAGTCTTTATCATGAGCAGTTGGCCTATCCACCCTTTGCGTGGCGGCGTCCATCCGCCGGAGTGCAAAACCCTCTCCAACCAGACTCCCATCGTTAGTGCGCCTTTAGCTAAGCAGTTAATTGTGCCCTTACTGCAACATGTAGGCAGTAGCGCGCAAGCCTGCGTTAAGGTTGGCGACTACGTACGTAAAGGCCAATTAATTGCAGACTCCAGCAATCTTATTAGCGCTGCAGTCCATGCGCCAAGCTCTGGCATTGTCAGTTTTATTGGCCCGCAGCCCTACCCCCACGCTTCAGGGCAATTACTTGATGCCATTGTGATTGATACCGATGGTTTAGAAACCTGGTGCGAGCTGCAGCCCGCGGCCAACTTCACTGATTTTACAGCGGCAGAGTTATTGGAAAAAATTCGCCAAGCAGGCATCAGCGGCTTAGGTGGAGCAGGCTTTCCAACGGTGGTGAAACTCTCGCCCAGAGCAGAGCAGCCAATCCGCACGCTGATTATCAATGGCACTGAGTGCGAGCCCTATATCACCGCAGATGATGTGCTGATGCGCGAGAAAGCAAACCAGCTTATGCTCGGCATTGATATTTTAGTGCACATACTCCAGCCCGAAAACGTGCTGATTGCCATTGAAGATAATAAGCCTGAAGCCCTCGCCTCGGTACGCCAAGCCAACGCAGGGCGCAGCTACCATGTTGTGGCTATTCCAACCATTTATCCATCCGGTGGCGAGCGTCAGTTAATTCAAATTCTCACAGGGCAAGAAGTGCCCTCAGCACAACTCCCGGCGCAACTGGGCATTCTCTGCCAAAACGTTGGGACTGTAGTGGCCGTGCATGATGCCGTGATTGCAGGTAAACCACTTATTTCACGGATTACTACACTAACTGGGCAAGCGTTACAAAACCCGATGAATGTCGAGTGCTTAATCGGCACGCCGGTCATTGATCTGCTTGAGTTTGCCGGCCTGCAACAGGCACAGCTCAACCGTCTCGTGCTTGGTGGCCCCATGATGGGCTTCACCTTAACGTCACTGGCGGCACCGGTGATTAAAACCACCAACTGCCTGCTGGCGGCCAGCGCCGCAGAGCTACCGCCTCCAGCACCGGCGATGCCTTGTATCCGTTGCGGTGATTGCGCCGAGGTCTGCCCAGCAAATTTATTACCTCAGCAACTGCACTTTTATGCGCTTGGCGAGGATCACGAGCAACTGCAAGCGCACAATTTATTTGACTGCATTGAGTGCGGCGCCTGTGCTTATGTGTGCCCCTCGAGCATCCCGCTCGTGCAGTATTACCGCTCGGCCAAAGCCGATATTCGTGAACAGGCACAAAAACAAGCCAAAGCTGAACACGCCAAAGAACGCTTTGAGTTTCGCCAAGAACGTCTACGCCTAGAGGAAGAGCGTAAAGAAGCCGAGCGCCAAGCCCGTGCTGAGCGTTTAGCCCGCAGCAAAGCCGAGCGTGCAAAAAAAGAAGCTCAAGCCCAGGCATCCGGCTCCGCCAACGATGCTCAGACTGGTGCTGCAGAAGCTGAAGTAAAACGCTTAAAAATTGCTGCCAGCATGGCGCAAGTGGCGTTACGCAAAGCTGAAAAGCAGCTCGAAATTCACGGCACCGAAGAGTTGCAATCGCAGGTTGAGCAACTGCGTGTCGCTGCAGCACAAGCCAAGCAAGCATTGAGCGCTGCCACTCCAGCCGCCACAACCACAGCGAGCACCGGCAAAACAGCGAAAGCAGAACCCAGCGCCACCGAACAAGCACTGAAAAAAGCTAAAATTGCCGTTGCCATGAAGCGCGCCGCATTGCGTAAAGCCGAGCGCAGTGAAGCCCCGGCTGAGACCTTAAGTGCTCTGCAAGATGAGTTGACCGAAGCTGAGCAAGACTTAGCCAAACTAAATCAAACCGAAGAAGCCAGCGTTTAGTACTGCGCTTTAGCCTTATTTTGGAGTATCGATGACGCTGCCCCGCATTACCTCACCACACGCTACAGGTGCTAATCGCACTCAGCGGGTTATGCTTTTGGTGATAGCCGCCACAGTGCCTGGTGTTTTCGCGCTGAGTTACTTTTATGGCATCGGCCCATTACTCAATATTGCTTTAGCCTGCAGCTTTGCGCTGCTGTTTGAAGCGGCTATTCTCAGATTACGCCAGCGTCCAGTGACGTTTTTTCTCAAAGATGGCAGCGTGCTTGTCACAGGCTTACTGCTGGCTCTAGCACTGCCGCCCTATTCGCCTTGGTGGTTAGTGGCGGTTGCCACAGGTTTTGCTGTGGTATTTGGCAAACAACTCTTTGGCGGCCTGGGACAAAATCCATTTAACCCAGCCATGCTTGGCTATGTTGTCGTGTTAGTGTCTTTCCCTGTGGATATGACCATTTGGCCAGCAGCGCACAGTGTCGACGCCATGCAAGGCCTTCAACACGTGTTTTTTGGTCAAGCATTTCCCGATGCATGGAGCCAAGCGACCGTCCTTGATGCCCTTAAAACCAATAACAGCCTGACCATTCAAGAGTTATGGAGCACTAACCCTGCCTTTGGCATCTTCGCTGGCTACAGCAGTGAATGGGTGAACCTGGCTTTCTTATTAGGCGGCCTGTATTTATTACACAAGAAACTCTTTAGCTGGCATGCACCCGTCGGCATGCTCGCCGCTCTATTTATTATGAGTGTGCTGTTTTGGAACGGCAGCGGTTCTGACTCGCACGGCTCGCCTTTATTTCACCTACTGAGCGGCGCGACTATGCTGGGCGCATTTTTTATCGTCACTGACCCCGTTAGCGGTGCGACCAGTGTGCAGGGCCGTTTGATTTTTGGCGCCGGCGTTGGTGTACTGATTTATATTATTCGCGCTTGGGGCGGCTATCCAGACGGCGTGGCTTTTGCCGTGTTACTGATGAATTTATGCGCACCAACCATTGATTACTTCACTCGTCCACGCACCTATGGACACCAAGCCGCGAAGCGTGGCTTTAAGTCAGGAGAGTAAAGATGCTGCCTGAACTCAGCCGTTCAATGCTTAAAAACAGTCTGGTGCTCGCTGTCTTTGCCGCCGTGACTGTCGCAGTGGTTGCCATCACTCAACAAACCACCAAAGGCCGCATTGCCACAGCCGAGCGTGAGGCGCAAATTCGCGCTCTGGGCGAAATTTTACCCGCACACAGCTACGACAACGCCCTTCTCGATAATGTTATTTACTTAAATGAACCGCTACTAGGCCACACCACAGAAACCCCAGCCTACATTGCCAGTGCTGAGGGTGAGCCTGCAGCGGTTATCCTGCAAGCCCGTGCTCCCGATGGCTACAGCGGCAGCATCCAGCTGTTAATTGGCATTACTGCAGAGGGCAATCTCAGCGGCGTCCGCGTCTTACAGCACAAAGAAACCCCAGGCTTGGGCGACCGTATTGAACTGGCAAAAAGCCCCTGGATTAAAAGCTTTGATGGCAAAAGCCTAACCCAGCCAAATCAACAAGGCTGGGCGGTGAAAAAAGACCATGGTGACTTTGATCAGTTTGCCGGCGCAACCATTACCCCACGCGCCGTCGTAAACGCAGTGCATAAAGCCTTGCAGTATTTTGACCAAAACCATGCCCAGCTATTTGCCCACTTAAATACCGCGGAGAGTCAGCCATGAGCGTGTCATTTCGTGAAATCAGTATCAATGGTTTATGGAAAAACAACCCGGGCTTAGTGCAGCTGCTCGGTTTATGCCCATTGCTTGGCACCAGCAACTCAACGGTCAACGCCTTGGGCTTGGCCATTGCCACAGCGCTGGTTCTTATCTGCTCTAACGCCGCAGTGTCGTTAATCCGTAACGCAGTCACCAATGCTGTGCGCTTACCCGCCTTTGTCATGATTATTGCCGCGCTAACCACCTGCATTGAATTACTGATGCAAGCCTACACCTACGAGTTGTTTTTAATTCTCGGAATCTTTATTCCGCTGATCACCACTAACTGTGTGATCTTAGGTCGCGCTGAAGCCTTTGCCGCTAAAAACACCGTACTGCGGGCCAGTTATGACGGCTTAATGATGGGCGTTGGTTTTGGCTTGGTGCTAGTGGTAATCGGTGCCACCCGCGAGCTGCTGGGCACTGGCATGCTATTTACCAATATGCACCTGCTGTTTGGCAGCATTGCTGAACACTGGCAGATTGTGGTCTTTGAAGATTACAAAGGATTTTTACTGGCAATTTTACCGCCTGGGGCTTTTCTCGTACTGGGTCTATTAATCGCCTTAAAGAACTGGATTGATCAGTACTACGCCGAACATATTGCCAGTCAGGATACCGTTGCAAGCTCAACAGCCAATCGCCGTGTGCGCGTCACTGGTGTAGTTGATTAAGGACTTAAGCATGGAACAGCAAGGCGTCTTACGCAGCTGGAATGATGAGAAAGGCTTTGGCTTTATTCGCAGCACAGCTGGCGATTACTTTGTGCATATTTCCGACGTGCGCGGCGAGCGCCGGCCGCAACAAGGAGAGAATGTCTATTTTGTTGCCGGTAAAGATCCCCAAGGCCGCCTGCGGGCCCAACACATGCGCAGCACAGAGCTGAGTATTGATCAGCCAACTATTCGGCGTAAGCCTAAAACGGCTGCGCAAGCTAACAAAACTCTGCAACGTCCACGGCGACGTAGCCAAGCCAACCGCAAACGCGGTCTAAGTTTAATTTTGCTCAGCTGTGCCATACCTGCTGCCGGTATCTGGCAAGACTTTAACGTCCATGCAGTAATCTGGCCGCTGCTGGTTTATCTTGGCATGAGCATGGTCAGTATTTTGCAGTACTGGCGTGACAAATACAGCGCACAACATGGTTTGTGGCGTATTCCAGAAGCACAGCTGCATGCGGTCGAACTACTTGGCGGCTGGCCCGGCGCGCTCTTGGCACAACAACTGCTGCGCCACAAAACCAAAAAAACCTCATACCAAGTGGTGTTTTGGCTGATCGTACTGATGCATCAAATCTACTGGTTGGATCAGTTAGGCTTCAGCGGGCAGCTGTTATCACAACTGCTAAATAGCTTTTAAAGATTCAGCCCTAAACTGGCACAAGCAATAAAGCTCTTACAGTTCACGCACCCAAAACAATTCATGCTTGCGCACTGCTTTACGCAAAAACTCATTCTCACCGGTTTTCGGCCAACGGCGACCGGTCAGCAGCTGCTGAATACTGCGACGCAAACGTCTTTTCAACGGCATGGGTGGCTGCAAATCATGCTGCATCAACAACGCCATGGCTTTATCCAACTGCTGCTGCTCGCTTAGAACGTAGCTAAATAGCTCATCTGCGGGCAGATCAACCATGGCTGGCGGCAAGGCCACACCAGTATTGGCATCCCCCATGGGCCAGCGGTCATTGTCGTGCAAATGGTTGGCATATAAAAATAAACGCTTGGGTCGCCAGTCACTTTGTTCCATCGCCTGAAAGAAAGCCTGTGTTGTAGCAATATGATCAGCATGCGGATCAATCTCTGGGTGCGGCATCACCACCACATCCGGTTTAAAGTGCATTAGACATCCAGCTAAATCAGCCACTAGGTTGTGCCAAGTGGGCTGGCCGGTGCTATCGCCAGGCAACTGCAGACTATTGTGTTGACGCGCTCTACGGATATCAGATTCACCTGACTCTTTCGAAGCAAAAGGCGTATCTGCTTGCTTGGCCATTTCCGGCAACTGCATGCAGTAATACCCCAACTGCACACAACTGGCCTGCGGCACCCCACCCCACAATGGAATCGCCATGCTGTCCCAAGTACGCAAACGCCCTTTTAATTGCGCGGCTTGTTCTTTCGACAAACCTAAGCGCTGATAATATCCAGCCTCAATTTCGCCTTGAGTCAGCGTAACAATACTGACGTTATCAGCACTGCTGTATAAACCAAAGGCTGCCAATTCCGCATCATCCGCATGGGGGGCAAGAATCATAATGTTTTCATTCACTGGGCTGGGCTGATTAAACACATACAACTCTGCATCGGCAGCGACACTGCAAAAGCGCCCTTGCACTGACAGCCCTTCAGCTATTAACGCTTCTACCTGCCCAGTTAAATTAAGATAACGCACACCTTGTGCACCGCGCTCAAAGGTTTGCTGATCAGTGCCGACTTGGACACTGGGATCAAACCAGCGCCCTAACCAATTACTTTTAATCTGCACCTTAGCAATGACAGTGGCTGACGGCGCAATCGAGCCAGCCGCAAGCTGCCAGCGTCCATTTACAATGCGCAAACCCATAGGCTCAACCACCTCTGGGAAGCGGTATTGATAATCATCTTGCGGCGAGTAAAACAAGTGATCGGCAAACCACGCCTCATGGGCAATCCAGAGGACCAGCAAGGTCAGTGGCAACAGCCAAAGCGGCCCGAGCAACCCAAGGACTAGCAGTCCAAGAAAAATCAACAGCAAGGTTATCCGCTTGTTACGCCGATGCTGCCTCAGTAACTGTTGCTTACGTACTGACATTAGGACACCTCATACACAGCAACTCGGTTGCACCAGCGGTCCTTATATTCACGGTCGGCGCGACCAAACGAATAACGCAGCGGTTTATTTAACTCACGCGCGTGTTGCCATTCACTTTGTGTATTTACAAAGCTCAAAACACTCCCAGGGCTGAGAGAATTGTAATCGGTATCAACCCCACCATTGATGTACTCAAGGCTGATCCATTCGGGCGCCTCAACTCGGTACAACACTTGAAAAGCCACAGGCACATCATTGATGGTAATAAAACTGCCCGTCATAAACTCTCTTAACAGGCTAAATACTTCCGCGAGATACTCTTTACCGGGTACAGCAAAATCCCAACGCTTTTCAAACAAGCTGGTGTACATCTGCGCTTGCTCAGCGGCTGATAAAGTACTCACAGGTACAATCACGCCGCCCTGCTCTTCTAATAAGCGCTGCTCTCGGCGTTGGTTATAACGAAACTTTTTACTGTATTGCTCAGGCTCTCGGGCTAAAGCTAAACCTTCCTTCTGCTCTGTGAGCGTCGAAATACGCTGCGCATGGAGTTCAGATACATAGCGGGCCTGATGCCGTAGGGCGATGTTGCTGTTCGGTGCTTGCGGTAGAATAATCTCAGCGTTGCCCAAATCAAATACACCGCGCTTTTTCTGCCGCTTGAGCACATCTTTTGCCAAAGCAATATGACGCCCCCAAGTCGGCACCGCCGCCTGCAGCTCATCATTGACTGAGCAACCTAAATAACGCACAGCAATCCCGGCTAAGTCTGATAAACGTTCAACGACATCTGGGTGCGTGGCGACACTGCCACCCCAGCGCAACCACGCAGCACGGTATTGTGCAGCACTGATGGGATGCCAGCCTCGCTCACGATACAGACGAAAATAGCTCAACATAATCCCAATGGCTCCATTACCGCAAAAGAAAAACCAGATTCTAACACAGCCTGCTCATGCGCTAGGCGCAGATCAAACACCAACTCAGCGACCCTTAGCACTGTCTGCTAAACTTACCGCTCTTTTATTATCTGAGCGGCTCAGCACACGGGCCAATAGAGGTTGCAACATTATGCGGGTGTTAATTACTGGAGCACAGGGGCAAGTTGGGCAAGAACTGCTCAAGTCGGCTCCAGCAAACTGGCAGATACATGGCTTAGGCTCAAGCGATTTAGATATCAGTGATGCCGCGCACGTTATGACCACAGCGCAGCACTTACAACCTGATTTGATTATCAATGCCGCCGCTTATACAGCTGTGGATAAAGCACAGAGCGACAGCGCGCGCGCCCATGCCGTTAATCACCGCGGGGCAGAAAACCTGGCCAACGCTGCGCAACGCTTAAACTGTCCCTTGCTGCATATTTCTACCGATTACGTCTTCTCTGGTGATCACTCTGAGCCCTATAGTGAGCACGATACGCCGCAACCCAATAGCGTCTATGGCGAGAGTAAATTACTTGGCGAGCAAGCAATTCAAGCCCTATGTAAGCAACACATTATCTTGCGCACCAGTTGGGTCTTTGGTTTGCATGGTAATAACTTTGTCAAAACCATGCTGCGACTTGGTCAAGAGCGCGACGCACTCAGCATCGTCAGTGACCAAATTGGTGGACCAACAGCCGCCGCTAGTATCGCCCAAGCTTTATGGCAGATTGCCCAGCAATACCAGCGCAACAGCAGTTGTACTTGGGGCATTTACCATTTTAGCGGCGCCCCCACTTGCAGTTGGTACGATTTTGCGCAAGAAATCTTTGCGCAAGCCGTAGAGTTGCAGTTACTCAGCAAAGCGCCAACGCTAAAAGCAATTGCTAGCAGCGACTACCCAACACCCGCACAACGGCCTGCTTACTCAGTACTCAACAACAGCAAAATCAACCAGCACTTCAACATCGCCCAAAGCCACTGGCCGGATCAACTGCAACTCATGCTAACTGCGCTTAAAGGTGCTCAATAATACTCTTTCAGGTAAGATTGCCATTCAATTTTTTAAGGTCACTGCATGCATAAGCTCGATCACCAAGACTATTTAAAACTACGTGAAAATTGCAAAGTCATCGAACAAGACGGTTTTGGCGATAAAGTTATGATTCTGCAAGACGGCACATTTTTAAAGCTGTTTCGTCGCAAGCGCCTGATCACTTCGGCGGCAATCTGGCCCTATGCCCAGCGCTTCGCTGATAATGCCAAGAAACTCGAAAAACTCGGCATCCCCTGCCCTAAAATCATCCAGGTCTATCGCATCCCAAGTATTGAGCGTGATGCCGTGCACTACCACCCGCTACCCGGCACAACCTTACGCGACCTGCACAGCGGCGACGCCGAGTACCCCGATGATTTACGCGAGCGTTTTTTAAAATTTGTCGACCACATCCAAGACCTTGGCGTGTACTTTCGCTCGATTCATCTGGGCAACGTAGTACTCACCCCCGAGGGCGAGCTTGGCTTGATTGATATTTCAGACATGAAAATCTTCCGCAGGCCACTGAGCAAGTGGCAGAGGAAGAGGAATGAAGAGCATATGGTGAGGGATGCGGAGGATGCGCTCTGGCTAGACTTAATTAAGTCTAATGAAACTAAAAGTTTATAGCCTAGTGTAGGACCTAATATATTCACTACTTATTGTAAATCAGTTTCAATTTAAATAAAAAAGTCGATAGGAGTATTTTTTGAATATTTACCAGAGAGTGCTCAGCACCTTAATTGTAACAAGTAGCTTTTGCTTTGCTTTCTTTTGGCTACCTTATTATAAACTTTTTGACTTTTTCTGTAATATTTTAATTTTAGCTTTTCTTTTACAACTACTACTACCCAGTAGTAAAAAATTACGCAAAGATCCATTATTTCGTTTAGGTTTATTATTTTTTGTTTATTTATTTATTACAATCGCTTGGCATAAATTTAGCCTTCCAGCAGATACTCCACGTATAGCTGAAACTCGAAAATATCTGAGAATACTTTATTTTATTCCAATTGCTTATGCTATTTCATACAGCAAAATGCTTAACCCCTGGCGGTTTCTAATTATAGCTTTTTTAGGGCTAATTGCATATTTAATAATAAATTTTGATCTTGCAGAGTGGAAACGTGCTTGGAATGGCTACAGAGTAGATTTTGGAATTGAGAATGCTCAGCATACTGGTATAGTTTTTGCAACAAGTTTAATTGCTTTTACCGTTTTCACAGTAAGGTTTATTAATTGGAGTAGAAAATACTCTCTGATTATTTTTCTAGTTAGCTTAACAGTTTGGTTTAGTGCCCTACTCCTTTCTTTCTGGGTCGTTTTCGTATCACAAACTCGCGCTGTCTGGCTTGGCTTATCTGTATCGGCACTTATTATGCTTTTGCTTGCTGGTATATTTTATATTCAAAAAAAACGCTCCACAATAAAATGGTATAAGTACTCGACAATATTACTTGGGCTTATATTTACTACAATATTAATTGAGCACAGCTTCAATACTCAAGAACAAATAATGAAACGCCTAACTTCTGAAAAAGTCAGTATTGAGAGTTTACATTTAGCTGCTTCGCATGAAAAAAAACAAATGACCAGTTTTGAAATAAGAGTTGCCAGTTGGGCCGCTGCCCCAGAATGGATTATGGAAAGACCTTTTATGGGTTGGGGCCGACGTGGAGCTAAAAACTTAATTAGAGAGTCTGACTATTTTAACGAGAGCTTTAAAAGCAGATTCGGTCACCTACATAACTCATACTTAGAAACTTTAGTAGACTTAGGCTTTATTGGCACAGGCTTCATACTAATAATTATACTCTTTTTAGGACGCAAAATTATTAGTAGCTTTAAAAGAGGAAGTATGCCATTCGATGTTTTTATTTTCTATTGGGCTTTTTTTATTTTTTGGGCTGTAGTAAACCTATTCGAATCTTATATTATATTTCAAAGTGGCACCTATCTAATTGCAGTCGTATTATCTTTTTCTTATTCATTTATTATAAAAAAAGAATCATTTAAAACATAAAATATTTTTCAAACCAAGAAAAAATCAAATAAAACTATTTATACTACCAAGATACTTATCCTACTTAGTCAACGCAATATAACTTTAGTTATTTATGAACACTATATTACTATAAATGCAAATCAATTATACTAATTACCCTCTATCTCTTTTTAAAAATTTTATTTCTAATAAAAACAACTATTGATTTAAAGAAAAAACCAAATTCTTTATTTATTTTCTTATCAAAGCTAAATGTCTCATAAAGATATAATAAATATAACGCTGGTGTCTTATCATCAGATTTAAAGTACAATCTTGATAAGATACTATTTTTACAATTCTTGCTGGCACCATGTTTCTTTAGCAAAAGATCTATGTTCCTAGCCAGTGCCTTAAAAAGACTATATTTATTAGAAGAGTTATATTTTACAAAATCGCTATGCGTTTCAATCTCTAAACCCCCTAGATGACCCGTCAGCTTTTTAGAAACTCTCTCAGCAGATGACCTTAGTTCTTCAGTTTTACTTCTTATCATTTGACCAGAATGCAACCTGTATCTAAGTAAAACCTTAGGGCAATTACCAACCTTAAATCCATTTATAATAATATCACACCAAAGTTTATAATCTTCAGCAGCCTCATCAGTATACTTTAAACTATCAAATACTTTTCTTTTAATCATCGCTGAAGGGTGATTGATACAGCAATAAAAAATTGAAGTAATAACAATATCAGCATGACTTATTGGAAAACAACTAACATTATGTTTTCTACGCTCATTAAAAGGTTCTACCCATGTACCACAAAGATCTAATTCATTGCACTCCATAAAGCGTAGCTGTTCTGCAAAGCGCTCAGGAAAACATATATCATCTCCATCCATGCGTGCAATATATTCTCCTCTCGAAATAAATATTGCCTCATTCAAACTACTAACAATTCCTCTGTTTTCTCTATCTATTAATTTTATCCTCTCATCTACAGCCATATATTTCTTTATAATTTTTAAACTTTTATCTATCGATCCATCATTAATTATAATAAATTCAAAATCATAGAAAGTTTGATTCAATACACTTTCAATAGCCTGACTCAAATACTTATCTGAGTTATACACTGGCATTATTACGGATAACTTAGGCGCTACAGACAAAACTCATACCTCACTTTATATCCCGTCTTATTCACGAGCCTTGACCTAAAATAAAGAAGGCGAGTGGTTTATCCTTTAAAATCAATATGTTCGGCAAGAACTTGATTAGAGAGGGCCACTCGCCATGGGTGAAACACTACCAAGCTGGAAACCATCCTGCAACTTATCTGTTTCAGTACAGCTCAGTGAACGGAAAACCAGTAGTGATGCCGGTGCATTCTTGCTGCGCGAGGTGCTCGATCGCAGCGGTGTGATTGAGAGCTTGGATCGGCAGTTGCTTGATGATCGTGACCCCGCACGTGTGCAACATAGTTTGTCCAGTCAGCTTCGTACTCTGCTGGTTCAGCGTGCGCTGGGCTGGGACGATCTGAGTGATACGCAAACACTAGCAAACGACCCAGTTTTGCAGCTGGCCTGCAGCGATCAGCGCAGCACCACGCCACTAGAGCAGCCCCGTCCTTCGCAGCCAACCCTGTCGCGTCTTCTGAATCTGTTGGCCACAGATATCAACCAGTCTGCATTTCATGACGGTTTGCTCGACATGGCCATGTGGCGACTGTCTTCGATGCGCAGCGGCAAGCCATTGTCATCGATCACGTTGGATGTCGATGGCCTGCCCATTGAAACTTTTGGCCAACAAGTCAGAACGGGCTACAACAGCTATGTTGGTTATTCACACTACTCACCGCTGGTGGCTTCTATCGCTGAAACGGGCGACATGGTTGGCGGCCTGTTACGAGAGGGAAACAGCGGTTGTGCAGTACAAGCTGAGCACTGGATTCCCAAGCTGGTTGAACGGATTGCCAAGACAACCGGCACCAAGGTCAGAGTTCGTTTTGATGCGGGCTTTACTGGCAACCCAACACTTTCGGCACTGGATGACGCCAATATTGAATATGTTGGTCGATTGTCCAGCAATACCGTACTTGAGCGCGAAGCGGCACACTATCTCAAGCGCCCAGTGGGTCGGCCAACCCATCAACTACGCGAGTGGTGCCATGAATTTTACTATCAGGCACAGTCTTGGGAGAAGCCGCGCCGCATTATTTTAGTGGTCTGCGAGCAACCGGATGATCTGTTTTTAAAACATTTTTTCCTAGTCACCAGCCTGGACTGGAAAGACTGGACACCGCATAAAATTCTGCAGCTGTACCGCAAATGCGGGAAAGCTGAGGGGCACATGGGCGAACTGAAAGACACGCTCAACGTGCACCTATCTTCTACCTGCCGTGGTGCGTCTACCGTGCAACAGGTGATGGGCCGCAATCAGGTCAGCCTGCTGCTGAGTCTCTACGCTTATCAGATGCTGCACAGTCTGCGAGCGCTGATGGAGCGCGTCACACAAAAGGGCTGGAGCATACGCAAAGTCCGCGAGCAGATCCTGAAAACAGCAGCGACCGTGGCCGTGCATGCGCGAAAAATAGCAGTTCATATCGGACAGTCCGGCGGCAAATGGTGGCCCAGTCTGCTTAAAAACTTGCCTCGACTGCATCAGGCTCAAACTTAAACCGAGGCACGCAACAAACAGGTTATCGGCTGAACGGCTGAGGTTTTATCTTGCCTAAATGATAAGAAAAGCTGTGAAAGAGCTGAAAACAGGCACAAAACCTTTCTGTTTTTACGCTGACAAAGTAAATACACTACCGAAAATCGTACCCCCCCAGCCCGAAAACGGTTAGAGGGTCATCAAGCTGCCGAAAATGAGTCACTTTGAGAGCTCTCATGAATAAGACGGGTTATATAACAACTAGAACTAAAACTTACATAAAAACTGAAAATCATAAAATAACTGTAGCTCATCTATTATATTTGTGTTAAAAACACATGAAAGACAGTAATAGACTTCTATTACGACACACTTTAAATACAACACTTTAAACTAAAAAGGAAAAAACTTAACTATGAAAGTACTTTTTATCATTCCTGATTACAGTGGTACAGGTGGTGCAGAAACGGTTATTAATACTGTTTGTACTGAGTTAAAAAATAGAAAAATCAAATACCATGTATATATAGCTGCAAAGCATAAAATAAAAAACGAAACTACGAATTTAAAATGGCTAGAAAGTATAAAACACTCTAGAGAAAACTTTAATTTAAAATTTAAAAATCTGAATGAGTTATTTCACTCACTTAAAATAAAAAAAATAATAAGAAACGAAAAAATTGACAAGATAATTACAGTCGACGGCAAAGGAATAAGCTTAGCCAGAAAAGCCATAGGAAAAAACAACAAGGATATCATGCTCTTTTCTTGGGCCCATATCACAACCCAGAAAGTTAAAGGTAATAATTTATTTAAGAAAGCCGATCACCATATAACCATTAGCAAAAAGATATCAGATCAAATAGAAAAAATAGGCGTTAACAGAAAAGACATTACTACTGTATATAACCCTATTTACCCACAAGAAAGCACCATCGCATTTAATTCAAAAAACTTTTTATTTATGGGCCGCTTACGGGAAAGTCATAAGCAAGTCAGTACAATTTTCTCTGCATTAAGTAAAGTAAGTGGCGAGTGGATATTACACATAGTTGGCGATGGGCCAGACTCTGAAAAATACAAGCATCAAGTTAAAGAACTGGGCATAGAAGACAAAGTAATCTTCCATGGCTTTATCGAAAACCCATGGGTCTATATCAAAAAAAACATAGAGAGTGTCGGCGCATTACTTTTATCGTCTAGAATAGAAGGATTCCCAATGGTTTTATGCGAAGCCATGTCTCATGGTATATATTGCATAAGTTCCGATTGTGAGACCGGACCAAATGAAATTATAGTAAAGAACATTAACGGCCAGCTATTTGACGTAGGAGATGATAAAACTCTTAGTTTTCATATCCAAAATATTATTGATGAAAAAACAAGCATTGACCAAAATAAAATAAAAGATTCTATAGCTCATTTGTATACTGAAAACTATATGAACAATCTAGTTGAAATATTATATATAAAAAAATAGTAGCCTGCCTAAATACCATAAACTGCAAAGAGAAATATGTACTAACAACTATTTTTATAAATCTCTTCAATTCGTTCCTTTACCTTTAAGCATGAGCTGTCTGAACTTTGAAAATCACGCAACTTACCAGGTATCAAGTATACCTGGTCAAGCCAAGCAATAAAATTATTAGTCAACAACTTATTATAATATATTTTATCAGGCGCTGATATTATTGAATTAAATACATCTAAACTTTCAGCATGAGAAACAAGCCCATCAATATTATAACAAGCATCACCTAAGGTAATAACAGGCTTTCCCAGCAGCAAACTTTCAATACCAACTGTTGAGTTAAGCGTAATAACTGCTTTTGAATTTTCAATAAGATTTTGTGTGTTATGCGAATTTGCAAAAACAATCAATTTATTTCTATTATAGTAATTATCAAGCCTAATATTTGAACTTGGATGCTCTTTTATAACAAACTTAAAACCATTAGGTAAAAACCCTATACTTTTCTCCAAAACCTCATAAAACTCTTCCATAGACCGAATCCATGGCGAGTTTAATAAAACCTGAGTATCAGTGGGAACTTGAAATGGAACAAAATAATATTTCTCAGGTAACTCTACAGCATCAAATTCCGACTGTATAACTTTCGGTGGCCGCTGGACAAGTGTTTTATTCGGACTGTTTTTATTTTTTGAAACAAAATCCATATAAAAACCAGAGTTACGCGGCATTGAGTTATTACAATTAACACCTCGACCATCCAACTGTATAGTGCTTGGTAAAAAACCATTTTCTATATAAGCTATGGAAACACCCTGCTGCTTACACCAATCAATAACTGGCGTCTGCCTATAACCTGCACCATTTCTGACAAACAATACATTCGCTTTAGCTCTTTCAAACTCAAAAATGAATTTAGAAAGAACTCTATATATCCTTAAAACCAACAACCACTTATATAAAAAACCAGCCCCCCCACCCCGAACTTTATTCTTTTCTTGCTGTAACTCTATCCAGTTCGGTATACAAGCGCGATTTTTAACCAACCAGCGCCCTGCCTTAACAAAGCGACCCAGTATTCCTGGGCGTTTTATATTAATAACAGTACCTTCCAACTCTGTTTTCTTGCAAAGCAATTGATATTGTTTAGTCTGCCTTTTACTTTGAGAAAGAAAAATTATCTTGATGTGTGGTTTGCTAAATTTCTTCAAAATATATATCTCTTAAAGTCATCTCAAAAAGCCAGTTATAACAACTGGCCAGCAGCTAAATTAGCGTTTATACAGCTTATCAACCCTGCGGTTTCACCACCAAAATATCTTCCATAATCAAATACTGCAGATCCGAGCCATAGAACATATCCAGCGCATCTTTTGGCGAACACACCATGGCTTCGCCGCGGCGATTGAGGGAGGTGTTGAGTGATACACCATTGCCAGTGAGCTTTTCCAGCTCCACCATTAAGTCGTACCAGCGCGGGTTATATTGGCGCTCTAGGACTTGCGCGCGGGAGGTGCCATCTTCATGCACCACTTCTGGTACACGCTCTTTCCACTCGTCACTGACTTCAAAGGTAAAGGTCATAAAGGGTGATGGGTGATCGATTTTCAGCATCTGTGCTGCCACTGTATCCAACATGGATGGGCAGAATGGACGCCAACGTTCGCGGAATTTAATTTGTGCGTTAATTCGGTCGGCCACATTAGGAATGCTTGGACAGCCAATAATTGAACGTCCACCTAAAGCGCGTGGACCAAACTCCATACGGCCTTGAAACCAAGCCACAGGATTGCCTTCTACCATGATTTTGGCGATGTGCTCAGGGACGTTATCAATTTTTTGCCATTGTGGCTGACCTGGGTGCTTAGCACAGGCAGCAATCACTTCTTCATTGGTGTACTCAGGGCCAAGATAGACATGCTCCATTTTTTCCACTGGTACGCCTTTTCTTTGGGAAATATAGGCTGCAGCACCCACTGCGGTACCGGCATCACCGGCCGCTGGCTGGACAAAGAGCTCTTTGACTTCGTCACGGGCAATGATTTTTTGATTGAGTTTAACGTTCAGCGCGCTGCCACCAGCAAAAGCAATACGACCGGTTTCTTTAATAATATCGCCCAAATAATAATCCATCATTTCCAGCGACAGCTTTTCAAACAGCGCTTGTACGCTGGCGGCGTAATGGATGTAAGGATCATCGGCAATATCACCCTCACGCTTAGGGCCTAGCCATTCGATTAACTTAGGCGAGAAGTAAAAACCTTTACCCTTTTCTTTATAACGGCGCAAACCCACCACGTTGGCGTATTCGGTGTTAATCACCAGCTCGCCATTTTCAAATTTTGCCAAGCGTGATAAGTCATACAGATCAGGATCACCATAGGGTGCCATGCCCATCACTTTGAACTCACCATCAAGCATTTCAAAGCCTAAAAACTCGGTCATAGCGCCATACAAGCCACCCAAGGAGTCAGGATCATAAAACTCTTTAATCTTATGAATCTTGCCGTTTTCACCGTAACCAAAGAAAGTTGTAGCGTACTCACCTTTACCATCAATACCCATAATGGCAGTTTTCTCGGTAAAGCCTGAGCACAAGTAGGCACTGGCAGCGTGAGCCAAATGGTGCTCAACTGGTTCAATTTTAACTTTTTTCAGATCAAAACCCAGTTGCACTAAGCACCATTGGATTTTTTTGTAGTAACGATAGAAGCGGCGATTACCGGCCAGCAGCGCATCTAAAGCGCGCTCTGGTGCATACCAGTAACGTTTGGCGTAATGCCAGCGGGCTTTTTCTAAAATGCTGATGGGCGCAAAAGGAATAGCAACCACATCCACATCAGCTGGGGTAATACCTGCTTGCTCTAAGCAAAACTTAGCGGACTCATACGGCATGCGATTTTTAGCATGTTTGTCGCGTACTAAACGCTCTTCTTCAACGGCTGCAATCAACTTACCATCGATATATAAAGCTGCCGATGGGTCATGGCTGAGTGCGCCAGATAGGCCGAGAATAGTAAGTGCCATGGGTCTTTTTCGCCTCTTAGTCTTCAGGGCAGCTGCTAGGCAACTGCGGTAAACGCTGATCGAGTAATGTGTACAACGGGCTGTCTTGCGGCCAATTGCGTAATAAACGGGTACGGTCTTTCATATAAGCGCGGGCAAAACTACCCGTGCGCTGATGCTGCTGCATAGCATCTAAATCAATTAAATAGCAGCGTTGTTGGTGCCATAAAATATTGTGGCCCTTTAAGTCGCCATGGCTGATTTTCTCACGAATAAGCGCATTCAATAGAACAACTAACGCATTTATTTCGATTTCAGGCACAGCGCCACTGTCTTGATAACTCGCCAAGCGATCGATTATATCCTGCTCGCCACAATATTCACTAATTAACCAGGCACTGCCACGTAAACCGCAGAATCTATTTTCGATGACTGCCAAGGGTTGTGGCGTAGCAATACCTAGGACGCGCAAACGATGGCCCGCTTGCCAGCTGTGCCAAGCACGACTGGGACGCCAAAAACGTTTACACCAATGTAAAACATTTTTAATGTTATAGCGCTTCACTACCAGTGTGTGTTGACTGTGCTCAATCCGTGCAACAGTAGCAGCGCCGCCAGTTTTATAAATATGCCCAGAGGCAATACTGGCATCAAGGTTCGACAGCAGCGGCTCCAACCAGCTTTGCGCAGCACGCCAGATCACGCGCAAACCAAAGCCATTAATCTTGGCGCTAAATAAGCTGCACTCACGGCCTGACTTATTTAAATAATCTTTCACTCGCCACTGACGAATACTGAGAATCTGCTCGTGTAGACGCTCTAAACGCAAGGCATGCTCACCATTGACCAGTAAATAGTGCAGCAATAACTCTTCAAGGTGAGCATCAAAAGCACTGGGTAACTGGGCAAAAAACACTGCTAAATTAGCCACCGCTTGCTCTGAGGACAGCGGCTTGCCGGCCTGCTCACTTTCGACACCACCGCCATCGACCACGTAGACTTGATCACCTTGCTGTAAGAGGTTATCTAGATGCAAATCACTTTGCCAAAGCCCACGTAAATGCATCTGTGCGACAGCGCTCAAGGCCTGGCCAAGCACCGCAGTTTGGCGCTCGCTTAACGGCTGCTCAGCACTGCAGGCCAGCCAAGCTTCGGCAAGGCTCTGTGCATCCTCGATAAACTCAAATAAGAGGTAAGCACTGCCATCTGCTTGCTGCTCAGCTGCTAAAATTGCCGCGCTGTTAATCTGCTGCGCAATCAGCAGTTGTGCACCAACCTGCTCGCGCTGATACTGGCGGGCAGCTTTGCGACCAATAAAGACTTTGACTAAGACATTACGGCCTTGCCACTGTGCTTTAGCAACATAGCGCTGCCCAGGCAAAACCCGTAGCCACTGCTCGACCACGACTGTTTGGCCATTATCCAATGTTAGCGTTAACGGCAGCTGCGGTGCCCGTCCACTTAATTGAATGAGTTTCATCGGCGCGCTGCCTTGTCTTTGCGGCGAGCATCTAAGCGCTCCAGCCAGCGGGGAATATCTTCAGCTCGGTGCAAATAGCTGTGCAAGAACAACTCAGTTTCACCTTGTCCCCAGACATGTTGTGAGCGACGAAATAAGGGTTCTAAATCCTTGACGCGATCACGGCGACCAAAGAGTAGCGGGCGGGTTTTCTCTAAGTCGATCAACTGCGCAGTAAAACCTGCCGCCTGCTCCTGTAAAAAAATATGCTTGGGGTAGAAACAGCCATGCACCTGCCCCGCCTGATGCAGGGTTTTCGCCAGCTTGGCACAGGCTTGTACAACCCCCAGCTGTTGCATGTCGGTTAGCCCTGACCATTGCTGCTGCCAATGCTCTAAATCATCCCAGCCAGCCAAGGCGTGGGTCAATAAAATAGCTTGGCGCTCGCCATTGTGTTGGCGTTGAGCAAAGAACGCGGCTCGCAACGCAGGAATACCCAGTAACTGATAGCGCTGGATATTGCGCATTTCGCGAGCAAAAGTGGGCTCACCCAAAGGTTTTTGTAGGCTGCGGGTTAAGTGATTAATCTGCCGTTTTAAGTAAAACTCTTGCTCGCCAAGCGTCAGTTTCGCCACGCTGCTCCAACCACCACGCTCAGTATTGGGTTCATCCACAGCCTCTAGCTGCAAATCCCACAGCGCGGCGAAATTATCCAGCTGATGCACCGCCAGCAGTTCGGCAACTGCAGGATCCATAAAGTCTTTCATTCGCGCCCCTCAAAAAACCGCACAATCTTGCCGATCTGTTGCTTATCTTGAGCGCTGAGTCGTGTTTTTTGCTTATATTGCAAATAAAAACGTAAACGCTGAGTATTGCTCAGGTGGTATTTCGCAACTTTATCAAGGCAAGCTAAATCTTTAATGATGCGGTAACGCAGCATGGGACCCCACCAAAAAGTACCTGCTGGGCAATCAATTAAATACACCTTGGCTTGCTCATCAACCAACAGATTGCGCCACTTTAAGTCATTATGGGTAAAGCGGTGCGCATGCATAATGCGCGTGGCATCGGCAATTTGCCGACTAACCTTGTGCAACCAAATAGGGTCTTGTAAAAGAGGACTGCGCTGATCGGCTAAATCAGCCAAATCACGGCTGTTGGGTATTTCGCGAGTAATCATTGCACCACGGACAAAAGCACCCGCCTTGCGTTCTAAACCTTGCGCAATCACTTGCGCAGTAGGAATCCCCCACTTGGCAAAGCGTTTAAGGTTCTGCCATTCGGCTTTAACTCGCGGGCGGGCAGCATAACGGCGCAAACCTTTGCCCGCACTGCGATAACGCTTTACATAATACACAACACCATGGCGCGTCACGCGAATCAGCTCTGAAATGGGGTCATAGGTGATGCGCTCACCCTGCAACGCAAACACTTGCTCAAGGCTACCAAAGTCAGCGTGTAGCGCTTGATAATCTGCAGCCAGTTGCCAACTCGACATTACAACGCATCTCCATAGCGCTCTTTACGCGCATACAGTTTAGCGGCCTTGCTCTCCAACCAAGCCAATAGCTCGGCCTCGTCGTGTAAAATATCCACTAACGGACGCTGAAAGTACTCTCGTAAAAAGCGTAATTTATCGCGCTGGGTTAAACCAATATCGAGCGCAGAGAAATACAGCGCCGCTAAGTCTTTATTGCGCCAGCGCTTGGGTGTTTTGTCTCGAGTTTGTGCGCGGTGCAAGTCAATCACGGATAAACGAAAAGATTCTGCACTAATGGGTTGATCGGTATGCAGTAAAAAGTGGCAGATATAACAATCGCGGTGGTTGACCCCAGCACGGTGCATCGCCCCGACCATCTGCGCTACCCGAGCAATCAAGGCCCGCTTTAAAGCTGGCTCCGGCGGTTGGCTACGCCAGTTAAGGGAGTAGTCTTCCAAACTGATGGTTGGTGCCAACTCTTCAGTAATAATAAATGAGTGCTGCTGAGCTGGATTATTACCGCGCATGCCAAAACCAACCGCAGTCATGGTGGCGATTTTGTGCTGTTGCAGACGCTCAATAGCAAGCAGTTCTTGCTCAGCACCCAGCACCGGAGCTTTAGCCGTTAGCCAGTTCTTAAAAATCTCAGCCCAGCCAACCCCGCGGTGAATTTTCACAAAGTAGCCACGTCCAGCAACCTCGGTACGCAGCGTGCGCCGTGCTTCCAGTTCGCGGTACACCTCGCCTTGCAATTGTTCCACGGCGACAAACGCATCTTGTCCTGCCCACAGGCTGGCAAAGGGTTCGTCTAATTTAAGCTTCATGGTGACTCCGCTAAAATAATATCAGCTGCGTGCTGTGGCATTGAGTACAGATTGGCTGTTTTGGCATAGTCCAGCGCATTAGCTGACCAGTCTGCACGCAACCCAGCATCAGTTAAAATATGCAGCAAGGCTTGGTTGAGTTGCTTTTGCTGAAACGGACTGGGCAACACCTGACCACAGTCGGCATCTTTAATGTAGTGGGCGTAGCCACAAACATCGGTCACCATCACCGGCAAGCCAGACACCAAAGCCTCTAACAACACGGTACCGGTGTTCTCATTATAAGCTGGGTGCATTAACAAATCCGCGCCCAACAAAAAGCGCGGGATATCACTGCGGCCTTTTAAAATATCCACCTGCTTAGATATACCTAAAGCCGCAGCCTGCACCACAAAGGGTTTAGGATTATCTTGACCAATGACTATCAGCCGAGTACGTTCGCGCAACTCTGTGGGTAAGCTTGCCAGCGCTTTTAGGGTGCGGTCTAAACCTTTGGTTTTAAAGCCGGAACCGACTTGCAATAACAAATACTGATCATCACGCAAATTAAACTCAGTACGAAACTCGGCACGAACCTCATCCGCATTAATAGGTGCGCGCCGATCCCGAGCAATACCCGGTGGTAACAAATGGAAGCGTTCAGCTTGAGTTTGATAATGCTTAATAAAAAACGGTTGCTGTACTTCAGAAATCATCAGGATTTGGGTTTTTGACTCGGGGGCAAAAACTGCGCGTTCATAACCAGAAAAATAGCGATAACGGTTGCTATAGCGATACAAGGGATTACGCAAAGTTTGCGCTTTTTCTTCGTAGCAGCCATCTGCCGCATAATAGAAGTCCAGACCCGCCATTTTATTAAAGCCAATGACTCGGTCCACCGGCTGCTGCTGCATATCTGCTTGCAGCCAGCGGTGAAACTTTTCATTGCGATGATGATTGGAAAAGGCCTTCACCGGCCCAATCCGCACATCAAAACCATCGGGAATATCACCCTCCCAGATCAGCGTATAGACACGTATTTTATGGCCGCGCTGCTGACACTCCAAGGCAATGCGCATAAAGTCACGCTGCAAACCACCAAAGGGGAAGTATTTATAGAGGATAAAAGCAAGCTGCATCAGCACTTTTCCTTATTTGCGAGGACAGGCTCTGCGCTATTTATTTGGTTCTGTTGAGGGTTGCTTAACATGGGTTGCAGTACGTCAAACACCTGTTCAGCGGGCAAACTGGCAAAACACTCAAGGTGCCGATCGCCAGAACCGGCATTAGGCCCTGTCGCACACAAATGCACCTGACCCTGCCCATAGGCGCCGACTAAGCCGGGTAAGGTCGGCCCGTACAAAGAAACGCAAGGCACATCCAGCGCCGCAGCTAAATGCCCCAAGCCGGTATCCACTGCCACGCAGGCTTGCGCACCAGCAATCTGCGCCGCCACGCCGGTTAGATTCAACTTCGGCAGCACCTGTACACCCGCTAAATTCTCGGCAATTGCATGGGCGCGGGCCTCTTCCGTGGCATTCCCCCAGGGAATACGTACAGCTATATTTTGCTCAACTAAACGTTCAGCCAAGGCTCGCCACTGTGCTTGCGGCCAGTGTTTACTGGCCCAGGTGGTGCCATGCAGAAATAGCACATAAGGCTCTAGCGGCTGTGCGGTGACCAGCTTGTCACGGTGTAAACTGTATTCGCCCAGCTCAGCTGGCACAGCGTAATTGAGCGCCTGCGCAAACAACTGGCGAAGTCGCTCCACCGCATGCAAGCCTGGGGCAACGGTAATCTGTCGGTCATAAAAAAAGCTCGCAATGGGCTCGCGCACACTTTTACGACTAAAGCCCGCCACCGGCGCTTTAAAACCGCGGGTCAGCCATGCACTTTTGAGCAAGCCTTGCGCATCAATCACTAAATCATACTTTTGCTGGTGCACCCGCTGTTTAAAATCATGCCATTCGCCGTTACGCCAAGTTTGCAGAAGATTTTTACGCCAACGCCGTATTGCTACGGGAATCACTTGTTGTACCGCGGGATGCCAGTGCGGTATTTCCGCAAAGCCTTCTTCAACAACCCAATCAAATTGAATTTTTGGATTGGCACGCCAAGCATCCGTCAGTGCCGGCAAAGTATGAATAATATCGCCCAAGGACGAGGTTTTAATTAACAGTACACGCACTAGTTTTCAGGCTCTTGCAAGGAGAGAGGGGTACCAACAAGCTCAGTAATTGCGGCAATGACTCGCTCCGACTTCAGCAAGCGTAAGCAGTCATAGTGGCCGTAGCGACAAGTGCGATCAAAACACGGACTGCACTCAATTCCGGTGCGCACCATAGCAACTTTATCAGCCAAAGGTGGAGTAAACTCTGGCGAGGTTGAGCCATACACCGCCACTAAAGGCAGGTTCAACGCCGCTGCCACATGCATCAAGCCTGAGTCATTAGAGACCACCGCAGTGGCACAGGACATTAAATCAATGGCCTGCGCCAGCGAGGTTTCACCGGCTAGGTTATAGACCTCTTCACGTAAACCCGGAATTAAAAACTGTCGAATTTCTTCACCACCAGGATGATCATTTTTCGAGCCAAATATCCACACTTGCCAGCCTTGACGAATTTTCGCCTCAGCCACTTCGGCATAATGCTTAGCGGGCCAGCGTTTAGCATCACCAAACTCAGCACCAGGACACAGCGCCAATACCGGACGGTCACCTAACTGTAAAGCAAACTCAGTTAAAGCGCTGTCACGCTCAGCACTGTCAATTTGCAAACTCGGCTGAGGGTATGGCTTAGGCAGCTCAGCACCTGGCGAATAAGCCAACGCCATAAACCGCTCAATCATCAATGGATAGCGCTGTTTATCTAAGATGCGCAAATCATTGAGCAAGCCATAACGCATTTCGCCTTTCCAACCGGTACGCACAGGTATCCCCGCAAAGAACGGGGTTAACGCCGATTTCAGTGAGTTGGGCAGCAAAATTGCCTGATCATACTGGCCTTTAAGCTGCTTACCAATTTTACGCCGCGCAGCCAAATCGAGCACACCATGACCCAGTGGAAAACTAAGTGCTTGGCGCACTTCTGGCATGCGCTGCAAAATAGGCCGACTCCAATCCGGCGCAAGTACGTCAATGTTGCAACCAGGGTGCCGCTGCTGCAAACACATAAAAAGTGTTTGCGCCATCACCATGTCGCCGACCCAACTTGGGCCAATAATCAATATATTCATAGTGCAGAGTTTCAAGCATCTGAGCAGGCGCGGCAAGTATTGGCAGAAAAAAGCTGATACTTGCCGACAATTTACTCTTTGCGCACACGAAACCATGCGGCATAGAGCGCCGGTAAGAATAACAAAGTCAGCACCGTGGCGACCGTTAAGCCCCCCATAATAGCAACAGCCATAGGCCCAAAGAACACACTCCGAGACAACGGAATCATCGCTAAAATGGCCGCTAAAGCAGTTAACGTAATGGGCCGAAAACGGCGCACTGTGGCATCAATCACGGCTTGCCAACGGGTATGACCAAAACCTATATCTGTCTCAATTTGATCCAAGAGGATCACTGAGTTGCGCATAATCATACCTGATAATGCAATAGTGCCCAGCATTGCGACAAAACCAAACGGTTGATTAAAGATTAACAAAAACAGCGTCACACCAATTAACCCAAGCGGCGCAGTGAGCAGCACTAATACTGAACGCGAGAAACTGCGCAGCTGAATCATCAATAAAGACAGCACTACCAGCAAGAACAATGGCACACCAGCCATCACTGAGCGCTGGCCACGGCTTGAGTCCTCCACTGTGCCGCCCACTTCCAGTAAGTAGCCAGCCGGCAAGGCATCACGCACAACCTGTAAATGCGGCATGATTTCCTGCACTACATCAACTGCCTGATGTGACCCGTAGATATCGGCACGCACAGTGACACTGGGTAAACGGTTACGATGCCAAATAACACCTTCTTCAAAGCCGTATTCTAAGTTGGCCACTTGCGATAAAGACACACTGGTGCCGTGCTCGGTGGGGATTGCCAAGCTGCCAAGACTGGCAAGGTTCTCACGGTCATCTAAAGTGCCGCGCTGCAGTATTTCAATCAGCTCATTGCCTTCACGAAACTGGCCAACACTGGCGCCTGACAAAGCGCCACGCAAAAACTGCGCAACACTCGCAGTACTCACACCCAGCGCCCGCGCACGATCTTGATCGATCTGCAAATACACCACTTTGCTCGGCTCTTCCCAATCCAAGTGCACATTGCTGACATGGGGATTTTCGCGCACCACGGCAGCGGTCTGGCGGGCCAACTGGCGCACCTCGGCAATGTGTTCGCCAACGATCCGAAACTGCACTGGATAGCCCACAGGTGGGCCGTTCTCTAAGCGGGTAATGCGCGCGCGCAGCTCAGGAAACTGCTCTTGCATGGTTTCAATCAGCCAAGCCCGTACCTCTTCGCGCTCTGCCAAGCCTTCGGTGATCATTACAAACTGGGCAAAACTAGTGGCCGGCAGCTGCTGATCCAGTGGCAAGTAAAAGCGCGGAGAACCTGAGCCCACATAAGCCACATAATTTTCAATGCCTGGGCGATCCTTGAGCAGATTTTCAATTTTTTCCACATTGGCTTGTGTGGCCTTAAGTGAAGCGCCCTCCGCCAGTTTAATATCCAGCAATAACTCTAAGCGATTCGAGTCAGCAAAAAACTGCTTGGGTACAAAACGAAATGCAAAAATAGAACTGGCAAACAGCAGCACAGTAACCACAATCACAATACTGCGATGACTGACGCACCAAGTAATCACTGCACGAATACGCTGATATAAAGGAGTGGCATAAGGGTCATGCTCGCCGTGCTTGCTACCATGCTTTGCCGCTTTTAGCTTGGCTAAGTCAGGTAGCAGTTTATCGCCCAAATAGGGCACAAAAACCACCGCAGCAATCCACGACACAATCAGGGCAATCCCAACCACTTGGAAAATAGAGCGGGTGTACTCACCCACACTGGACTGCGCAGTAGCAATCGGTAAAAAGCCTGCTGCAGTAATCAGGGTGCCGGTCAACATGGGAAAAGCCGTACTGGTCCAAGCAAAGCTTGCTGCACTGAGGCGATCCATGCCCTGCTCCATTTTAATCGCCATCATTTCCACGGCGATAATGGCGTCATCCACCATCAACCCCAGCGCCAGCACTAATGCTCCCAGTGAGATTTTATGCAGGCCAATGCCAAAATAATTCATTAAAGCAAAGGTCATCGCCAGCACCAGCGGAATTGACAGCGCCACCACCAAGCCGGTACGAAAACCCAGCGAGAAAAAACACACCAGCAAAACGATGCCCAGCGCCTCAATCAGCACCTGGACAAACTCACCAACACTTTCTTTTACCGCAGCAGGTTGATCAGATACCTTGCGCAACTGCATACCCAGCGGCAAGGTATCTTGCAGCCTAGCAAACTCTTCTTCGAGCGCTTTACCCAGCACTAAAATATCGCCGCCATCACGCATAGCCACCGCAATAGCTAACGCATCATCGCCCATATAACGCACACGGGGCGCGGCTGGGTCATTAAAGCCACGCCGTACTTCAGCGATATCACCCAAGCGAAAAGTACGCTCAGCTACACGAATCGGGAACTCTCGAATTTCTTCAACAGTGTCAAAACGGCCACTGACGCGTAACTGCACTCGATCAGTTTCAGTCTCAATAAAACCAGTTGCTGAGACACTGTTTTGCTCAGACAGGGCTTGCTGCACTGCCTGTAAGGGTAAACCTAAGCTGGCTAGGCGAGTATTAGAAAGCTCAACCCAGATTTTTTCATCCTGCAAACCTAATATGTCTACTTTGCCGACATCTTTAACCCGTTGCAGCTGCAATTGCACACGATCGGCATAATCTTTCAGCACTGCGTAGTCAAAGCCCTCTCCCGTCAGCGCATAGATATTGCCAAACGTAGTCCCAAACTCATCGTTAAAGAATGGGCCCTGCACTCCAGGAGGCAAGGTGTGTTTGATATCACTGATTTTCTTGCGTATCTGATACCAGAGTTCAGGTACTTGTTTGGAAGTTAAGGAATCTCGGGCAACAAAAGTAACCTGCGACTCCCCCGGTCGTGAAAAAGAAATAACTTTTTCAAACTCACCAGTTTCCATGAGTTTCTTTTCAATGCGCTCAGTAACCTGCTGCGCCACTTCTTCCGCAGTTGCGCCAGGCCACACGGTATTAATCACCATGGCTTTAAAAGTAAATGGTGGGTCTTCACTTTGCCCTAAAGTGCTGTAGGACATGCTGCCAATAATAGCTAACAGCACCATACTAAATAACACTAACGGGCGGTTTTTAAGGGCCCATGCAGAAAGATTAAAGCGCACCTGCATTACTCCTTAACACTGAATGAGACAGGTTGATTGGCACGATCCACAGCTCGCACTTCACGTCCTTCTTGCACAAGATGCACACCTGCTGCCACGACCCACTCATCCCCCTGTAAGCCTTCTAATATTGGTACATAGGTTTTTCCAAAAGCACCTAACTGCACATTACGCCGTTGCAACTTTGAGGTTGCCGGATCCACCACCCAGACATAAGGTTGATCAGCATCGGCAGTGACTGCGGATAAAGGCACGATGTATTGCACCGGTGCTTCAGAGTGCATATAGACCTTGGCGCTTTGCCCTAGCTCTGCGGCAATGGTCGCGGTACGAAAAGCCACTCGCGCTGCGTAGGTACGCGAACGAGAATCAGCGGCGGGAGCAATTTCACGAATCTCACCAGCGATGCGGCGGCCTGGTTGCGACCACAACTCAACCTCTACTGGTTGGCCAACTTGAAAGTGCTCAATGGCATGCTCTGGTAAATTAATCGCCACCTCACGCTCGCCATCTACCGCCAAGACAAACACAGTTTGTCCCGCAGCGACTACCTGCCCGGCCTCAACTCGAGCTTGCGCCAATACGCCATAATATGGAGCACGCAACTGTGTGTATTCAGCTTGATTTTTCGCTGCTTCCAACTCAGCTTGAGCTTGTCGTAAACGCGCTTCACCATTTTTGAATTGATTTTGTGCGTTATCAAAGTGCGAGCGGCTCAACAGTTGTCGGTCTAATAACTTTTTATAACGATCACGCTCAGCTCTAACTAAATCTAGGTTAGCTTGCGCGGCAGAAACCTGCGCTTGCATCGCTTCCAAATGCAAGCGCACATCCTCAGGATCTAACTTAGCCAAAACTTGATCAGTACTAACCTTAGCCCCTACATCCACTAAACGTTCGATGACTTTGCCACCCAAGCGAAACGCCAACTCAGGCTCTAAGCGCGCGCGTACCTCACCAGGAAAAGTAACCGTTATTTCATTGGATGGCTGCGGCTGCACCACCATCACTGGGCGCGTCACGCTGGCGACAGGCTCTTCATTGCTACAGGCACTGAGCACCAGCAGCGATAAACACACACACACATAAGCAATACGTTGCAACATAGTAAATGGACCTTTGAGCACAGCTGCTGGAATACATGATCGAGCAAGTATAGTAAGATACTATACTCATCAGTTCACTATTTATTTTATATGCCTAAACAAATACCCAAGGCTGGCCCAGGCCGCCCGAAAAACTTAAGTAAAGGCGCTGCTATTTTGGATGCGGCACAGGTCTTGTTTTTGCGCCATGGTTACGAAGGCAGCAGCATGGACGCCATTGCCCAAGAAGCAGGCGTCTCTAAGCTCACTGTTTACAATCACTTCACCGATAAAGAAACGCTTTTTTGCGCGGCGATTGAAGCCAAGTGCGAAACCCAGCTGACCCAGCTCTTTATGAGCCCCACAGACGCAGCACCAAACAATTTACGTGAATGTTTGTTAGAGGTCGGCCACAGCTTTCAAGCCTTAGTGGATAGCCCAGAGTCTCTCGCGATGCACCGACTGATTATCAGTCACGCACAAAGCAACCCAGCTTTATCACACCTTTTTTACGAGGCCACCGCACTGCGCATTATTAATAAGATGGAACAACTACTGCGCAACATAGATAAGGCCAAGCAACTTGAGATCAAAGACTGCAAGCAAGCCGCCGAGCATTTTTTTATTTTGCTCAAAGGCACCCGCAACTTACAACTGCTCGTGGGCTATCAAGCGGAATCTGCAGTGACCCATGTTCACCAGCAAGTTGAGGATGTGATTGACCTCTTTATTAAGGCATACCGCCCTGAACCGCCACAGAGTGACTAGCAATCTCACCCTGCCGCACTTAAAGCAGCTGGGTTAAGGGTTCTTTTTTAGCCGTAACCCCTTACAATGCTGCCCCTCGTCTTACTTAAACTGGATGCATACTATGTCTGATCACGCCTTACTGCTTGCGAATCTTGGTTCTCCACGCTCAACTTCAGTTAGCGATGTGCGCAGTTATTTAAACCAGTTTTTGATGGACCCCTATGTCATCGATATCCCATGGCCGTTACGGCGTTTATTAGTGGGTATCATTTTAGTCACGCGCCCCGCTAAGTCCGCTGAAGCCTATGCTTCCATCTGGTGGCCAGAAGGCTCTCCTTTAGTGGTAATTAGCGAGCAACTCACCGAGGCTGTGCGCCCTCTATGGCCCCACGGCCCCACAAGTTTAGCCATGCGCTATGGCGAACCTTCAATTAGCACTCGCTTACAAGAACTGGCTCAGCAAGGCGTTAAAACCGTAACCTTTGCCCCGCTGTACCCGCAGTTTGCCGATAGCACCACCACCACCGCGATCAAAGAAGCACAACAATGCATTGCCCAGCATAAACTGGCGATCAAGCTCAATATCGTTGCGCCTTTCTACGCTGACCCACGCTACATTGATGCCCTCGCCAAAAGCGCTGAAACTGAGTTACAGCAAGACTTTGACCACCTGCTATTGAGTTTCCATGGTTTACCGGAAAGCCACCTGAAAAAACTGGATCCAACAGGCTCACATTGCCTAAGCGATAAGTCATGCTGTGCCACAGCCAGCCAAGCAGTGCTCGATACCTGCTACCGCGCACAATGCATGCGTAGTGCTGAGCTCTTTGCGCAAGCAGCAGGTTTAAAACCCGAGCAATGGTCAGTGGCGTTCCAGTCTCGTTTAGGCCGCAACAAATGGATTGAGCCCTATACCGATGCCACCCTAGAAGAGCTCGCCGCACGTGGCGTGAAAAAACTACTAGTTATGTCACCAGCATTTGTTGCAGATTGTATCGAAACTTTAGAAGAGCTAGGCATCGAGGGTCGTGCTGAATTTCTTGCTGCTGGCGGCGAAGAGCTGGTCCTGATTCCCTGCTTAAATGCGCAAGAACACTGGGCTCAGGCTCTTACAGGAATCTGTGAAAGCGCAGCCAACTAATTGTCTAAAAACGCCAGTAGCGATAACCAGACGGCCAGTTTGCGGCCGTCTTTAGGCCACAAATGAATTTCTGCATTTTTAACTCTTCCCGCTTTGCATTTGCAGCGGTATCCTAGACCCTTAAATTGTTAAATAGGCACATTTCAAACTCTTGAACACCTCAACTGATATCCATCGCTTTACTCTCGATTCTTTTGCTGCTGCACGCTTTGCTAACTTGTGTGGCCAGTATGACGAGCACTTACGTTTAATCGAGCAACGGTTAAATATCACCATACGTAACCGCGCAGAACAGTTTGAGCTACTGGGTCCACGTGAGCAGACCCGCACCGCTGAACAACTGCTGCGCCGTCTCTATCGTGAAACCAAACACTCTGATTTAACCCCAGAGACTGTGCACTTGTTCCTACAAGAATCAAGCATGCAAGAGCTATCGAGCCCACCTGCGGCACGTCAACACACGGTCAGCTTGCGCACCCGTAAAGGCGCGATCCGGCCCCGTGGTGAGAACCAACAAAACTACGTTAAGTCTATTCTGGCCCATGACATTAACTTTGGAGTAGGTCCTGCCGGTACCGGTAAGACTTTTCTGGCAGTAGCATGTGCAGTTGATGCTTTAGAGCGTGAGTTAGTACAACGTATTTTACTGGTGCGCCCAGCGGTGGAAGCGGGTGAAAAGCTGGGCTTCTTACCCGGTGATTTATCACAAAAAATCGACCCTTATTTGCGCCCGCTCTACGATGCCTTATATGAAATGCTTGGCTTTGAGCATGTCACTCGCTTAATCGAGAAGCAGGTTATTGAAGTTGCTCCGCTGGCCTATATGCGCGGTCGTACGCTCAGTAACAGCTTTATCATTTTAGATGAAAGCCAAAACACCACCATTGAACAAATGAAAATGTTCCTTACCCGTATTGGTTTTGGCTCAACTGCGGTGATTACCGGTGACATCACTCAAGTCGACTTACCCCGCGGCACACAGTCTGGCCTGATTCATGTCAGCAAAGTGCTGCAAGATGTACCTGGCATTGGTTTTACTTTTTTCCAATCCAGTGATGTCGTACGTCACCCCTTGGTACAACGTATTGTTGAAGCCTATGCCAGCCATGACGCTGCCAAAAACACTGATACAGCGAGAGAGCCACAGCCTTGATTGAGCTTGATTTACAAATTGCTAGCTGCGCCAGCTGCTTACCAAGCGAAGCTGATGTCCGTGCTTGGTGCAATTTAGCTTTGCGTCAGCGCAACACCCCTTCCGAGCTGACTATCCGCTTAGTGGATGCTGAAGAAGGATTAGCGCTGAACTCAACTTGGCGCGGCAAGGACTACCCCACCAATGTCCTATCTTTCCCCGCAGATATACCTGACGGCATTTTAGATATCCCATTGCTGGGAGATTTAGTCATTTGTGTGCCTGTAGTAGAGCAAGAAGCCACCGAGCAAAACAAAGCGCTGACAGCCCACTGGGCGCACTTAGTCATACATGGCTGCTTGCATTTGCTCGGCTATGACCATATAGATGACGAGGAAGCGGAAGAAATGGAAAGTTTAGAGCGTCAACTTCTAGCTGAAATCGGCTACCCCGACCCTTATCGCGATAATCAATACACGGACCCAATACCATCATGAGTGAAGATAATTCTAGCAACGGGCACAAGTCTTGGCTGGATAAATTTACCCAAGCTTTTGCCCAAGAACCTAAAACTCGCAAAGAATTGTTCGAACTGCTTCGCGAAGCGAACCGCAATAAGCTACTCGATAATGATGCTCTGGCTATTGTTGAAGGTGCGATTCAAATCGCTGACTTACAAGTGCGCGATATTATGATTCCGCGTTCACAAATGATTAGCATCAAAGCCTGTCAGTCACCTGAAGAGTTTTTGCCATCCATTATTGATGCCGCACACTCGCGTTACCCCGTAGTGGGCGAAAACAATGATGAAGTGTTAGGTATTCTACTGGCGAAAGACTTACTGCCGCTGATTCTGAAGAAAGATAACAGCAATTTTGATTTACGCACTTTATTGCGCCCGTGCAACTTTGTACCAGAATCCAAGCGCCTCAACGTGCTACTCAAAGAGTTTCGTGCCAACCACAATCACATGGCGGTGGTGATCGATGAATACGGTGGGGTTGCTGGCCTCGTTACCATTGAAGATGTTCTAGAACAAATAGTCGGCGACATTGAAGACGAACATGACGTGGAAGAAGACAGTTATATCCGTCCTCTGCCGACCGGTGACTTTATTGTTAAAGCACTCACCCCTGTGGATGATTTTAATGAGTTTTTCGATAGTGGCTTCTCGGAAGATGAGTTTGACACCATCGCGGGCGTAGTCATGAGCGCCTTTGGTCATTTACCTAAGCGCAATGAAACCATTGAAATTGATCACATGCGTTTTCGCGTGCTTAACTCTGACAGTCGACGCCTACACCTACTGCGTATCACCCCTCTCAATAAAAAAACTTAAGCAAAGCGGCTTAATGCGCTGACCTCGCGCATGCCGCTTGCTGCCAAATCTCAGGAAGACTTCCATGCAATGGCTGACACGTAGCGGTTGGATCGGCAATAGCTTAACTCTAATTGCTGGTGCTCTAATCACCCTGACTTTAGCGCCGTTTGACCTGTGGCCGCTAACATTTGTCGCCTGCATTGTGCTGTACCTCGGTTTAAGCAAACTTAAACCGCGCCAAGCGGCTGTGCGGGGCTGGTGGTTTGGTCTGGGCATGTTTGCCAGCGGCACCAGCTGGGTCTATGTCAGCATCCATGATTATGGTGCAGCACCTGTACCTTTAGCGGCTTTATTAACGGTGTTGTTTGTTGCCGGATTGGCCTTGTTTTTAGCCCTACTGGGTTGGTTGTGGGCGCGCTTTTTCCGACAAAACTCAGCCTCCATAAGCGACGCCTTTGCGTTTGCCGCCCTCTGGGTTGGCATTGAGGCTTTTCGCGGATGGTTCTTAACCGGTTTTCCTTGGCTCTATATTGGTTACAGCCAGCTTGATGGCCCGCTCGCAGGTCTTGCTCCGCTAGGCGGGGTTTGGCTGATATCGTTCGCCTTAGCATTAACCAGCGCACTACTGGTCAGCCTCTATCAAAGCAAAAACCTATGGCATCGACTCGGCACAAGCGCGCTACTCATTGCCATTTGGTGCTTAGGTCTAGGGCTGCAAGAGCAAGCCTGGACACAACCTTCCGGAGAGCCTTTAAGCGTTACCGCGATTCAAGGCAATATCGAGCAGAATCTGAAATGGGATCCTGCACAAATTGAGGCCCAACTGCTGCTGTATCAATCACTCACATTAAATGCGGCACCAAGCGATTTGATTATCTGGCCGGAAACAGCTGTACCCATCTTAAAAGATCAAGCCCAAGGCTATCTCAACAGCATGGATCGTATTATTAGCCGACAGGACTCCGCATTAATTACCGGTTTACCTTTACGGCAAAATGATGAAAAAGGTGACTTACGCTATTACAACGCTATGACCACACTGGGTGATAGCAACGGAGAATACCGCAAGCAAAAACTGGTTCCCTTTGGTGAGTATGTACCATTGCAAGACATGCTCCGCGGCCTTATTGCCTTTTTTGATTTACCTATGTCAGACTTTGCTCGCGGCCCTAGCCAGCAAGCACCGTTGAGCGCTAAGGGCTACAAGATTGCACCCTATATTTGCTATGAAGTGGTCTACCCAGAATTTGCCACAGAATTGGCCGCACAAAGTGACATTCTTTTAACCATCAGCAATGACACCTGGTTTGGCACCTCCATTGGGCCAATGCAGCACTTACAGATGGCCCAAATGCGCGCTCTAGAAGCAGGCCGCTGGATGATTCGTGCAACTAATAACGGCGTTAGCGCGCTAATTGATCCAAAGGGTAAAATCACCGCTACTGTACCGCAGTTCCAGCAAGCAGTGCTACGCGGTTCAGTGGTGCCCATGCAAGGGCTGACCCCATATCTGCAGTGGCAGTCTTGGCCCTTAGTACTGCTGTGTTTCTTATGTTTAATCCCTGCGGTATTACAACGCAAACTTCAACCTGTTTGAGTCGGAACAAACCAGCTGGGCAAATGCCTAGCGCTAAAGCCTAAGAATACTGCACGTAGCGCCATAAACAATAAGAAGGCAATCCATAAGCCATGATTACCCAGGCCTTGTAAGAGCCAAGCTAGCGGTGCGCAAACCATTACCGCCAATAGCATGGAGTTGCGCATTTCCCGTGCGCGGGTTGCGCCAATAAAAAGCCCGTCCAGCACATAACTCCAGACGGTAATCAGCGGCAATAGAGCCAGATAAACCAGATAGCCTGAGGCGGCTTCTTGCACACTGACAATGTTGGTTTGCAAAGCAATAAAAGCATCGCCAAACCACCAAAACAATAACGCAAACACACTGCTCGCCAGCAATGAATACATACTTACTAAGCAGAGCGCGCGCTGCAGGGCTCGACGATCTTGCTGCCCCAGCGCATGTCCGGTTAGCGCCTCCAAAGCATACGCCAACCCATCTAAAGCATACGAGCAAATGAGCAAGCCATTGAGCAATAAAGCATTGGTTGCGACGGTATTGTCACCTAAGCGCGCCCCTTGGAAAGTCACACTAAAAAACACCGTCTGCAAAGCCAGACTTCGAATTAAAATATCGCGGTTAACCGCCAACAAAGGCCGCCAATTCTGCCAAGCAAATAAGTGTCGCCAGAAATTCAGTAAAGGTCCTTTATCCACATAGCGCCAAGCCAACAGCAACCCCAACACAGCTCCTGACCACTCAGCGATCACCGAAGCTCTTGCTGCCCCAGCAATTTCCCACTGCAACCCAAAGACAAAGTAAATATCTAAAACAATATTAATCGAGTTCGCCAGAAGCAACATCCACAGCGCAGCACGTGCATTTTGCAAACCTAACAGCCAACCGGCTAAAACATGCATTAGCAAGGCTGCTGGTAAACCGTATAAACGAATTAAGACATATTGCTGAGCTAAAGCCTGCAAGTCCCCAGAAGTATCCATCCAGACTAAAATCTGCGGCAATAAAGGTAAAATAATAGCCACACATAGCGCAGTTAGAACCACCACCAGCAGCAAGCTTTGCAATAATACATAGCGTAATGCTTGGCCGTCATTGCGTCCCGTTGCCTGTGCGGCAAAGCCTGTGACGCCCATGCGCAAAAAACCACAGGTCCAGACCAACATGGTGTAAATACTGCCGCCGACTGCAACAGCACCCAATTGATAGGCATGGGGCAAACGTCCAATCACAGCACTATCGACTAATGCTACTAACGGCACCGATAAATTACTGAGAATCATCGGTACCGCGAGGGCAAATAAACGCTGACGCGTACCCGCATGCTGCCAGGCATCTACCAGCATCGCATAAAAGCGCTGCATACTTAAAACACCAACACGGGGCTAAAGCTAATCAATACAAAGCCTGATATAAGCGGCGGCGATAAAGCGTTACCAGTGGATGCTCAGTACCCAGCAACTCAAACACTTGCAGTAGCGCTTTATGTGCTGCACCTTCAGCAAAGTCGCGATTACGGATAAAAAGCTGCAATAAATTATCCAGCGCAGGCTCATAATTCTGTCGAGCCAACTGCTGAACACTCAGTTGCAGTAGGGCCTCATCATCATTGCCGTCTTTAGCTAAGCGAGTTTTTAAATCCGCCATATCAGGCAGTTCAGCAGCTTGACGTAAAAAAGTTAGCTGTGCTCGCACCGAAGCCACAGCATGCCTGTGTGCTTCATCTGTTACGGAGTTAATCACAGCCTCAGCATCTGCTAAAGCCCCGCGCTCCAGCAGACAGCGAGCGTACAGTAGTAATGCTGCTGGCTGTTGATCATCACCCGACAACAACTCTTTGAGTAATGCTTCAGCCTTGGCAAACTCATCATTATCAAAAAGACTTTGCGCAGCCAGCACCGGATCTTCTTCTACTGCTGCTGGCTCAGCCACATGCTTGGCCAGCATGCTACGAATATCTGCTTCACTTTGCGCTCCAGTGAAACCATCCAGCGGTTTACCATCCTTAAACAAGACCACAGTGGGCAGGCTTTGCACGCCTAAACGAGCAACAATCTCTTGCTCAACATCACAGTCCACCTTCGCCAACAACAACTCACCCGCATAGCTAGCGGTAATCTTCTCTAACAAAGGCATCAGTACTTTACAAGGCGCACACCACTGCGCCCAGAAGTCGACTAATACGGGCTTATGCAATGAGTTTTGCACCACAAGCTGCTCAAATTGTTCAGCACCTGCCACATCGAATACAAAAGCGTTCTCAGTCACGTTATGTCCTTTTAAAATTGAGTCATACATATAGGGGCAATCAGTTAATTACGCACCGCACGATAGACTTTAAAACCATCGCGTTCGGCCAATACACTGCATGGCCCTAGGTGTTTTTCGATCAAAGGCGGGTATTTTAAAAAGCTATTGGCTACGATACGCAACTCACCACCGGGTTGCAGGTGTATAGCCGCCTCACGCAACATTGTTTCTGTGGTTTCATACTGCGTATGCACCCCTTGATGAAAGGGAGGATTGCTTACAATCGCAGTAAGTTGCTTAGGTGCAGCATGAATACCATCACCTGCAAGAGTTACAGCTTCGAGTTGATTGGCTGCTAAAGTGAGCTTGCTACTGTGAATCGCAAAAGCATCCACATCCAGCAGAGTGATTTGCGCATCTGGGTAGGTTTTTTTCAAGAAAGAGCCTACCACACCAGCACCACAACCAAAGTCCAGGTATTGCCCTGCAGGCAATCCAGCTAGACACTCCAAGAGCAGCTGAGTGCCTAAGTCAAGACGCCCATGACTGAACACACCAGGCACCGTATGCACAGCAACCGACAACTCACCTGAGCTAACTATGAACTCTTTACTTGCCGCATTTAAATTTGGCTGCTCTGGTTTAGCAGCGACTTCACAGCGCCACAGCTGACAGTGCCTAGCACTATCCACTTTGCTGGTGCGGCCAAAAGCAGCGAGCTGTTTAGCTGCTCGTTCTGAACCTGCACGTTTCTCACCGACTAAAAAAACTGTACTGCCAGCAAGCTTTGCCGCTAACTCATGTAATAAGTATTCGGTTAGCTCCCGTGACTTGGGTAAAAATAATACCGCTGCAGAGTATTGCTCTCCAGACAACTGAGTAGAAAAAGTACAGCGTTCAGCAAAACGCTGACTCAAATACTCATACTCGCCCGCATGCCAGCTCCAACCCTGCGCGTTAGGTAGCTCTGCCAGCAACTCATCAGCAGGCAAGCCAGCTAATACAACCTTCCCTTGCAGCAGTTCAATATTGCGCAGCAAAACCTGACTTCTTGGATCCATAACTAACCACCTTAGAATAGGCAGCCATTTTAGCAGTAAATCTAGATTTTATGCAGGAGAGCCATGGAGAGAAACACGCACACCGTACCACTCTTATGCTGCTTTGCCCTCAACAAGCCGTCCAGACTCGATTCGGGCGCCTCGCCATCCTTGGCTGCGCTTGCCGCTGCACAAGGGAGATACTCGTTAATCTTTTGTGTTGCCTGCTCTATTTATGCAAGTTTCATTCAAAGCATTCTGATTTTTGAGAATATTACAATGCAGGCTTTTAGAGCCACGGCTTAATCAGCCTGCAACTGTAGCCACCGGCAAACCAACTCACTAAAACTGATAATAAACTCTTAGTGATACACGAACACACGCACTTACTATCTAGCAGACAGCGCCGCAGATCAATGAGCACTGCGCAGTGGCTGTGACGAGCGGAGCCAGGGATGACGTAGCGCCGACGTTGAACCCTGGATGGGTTCGTCGACGGGAGAACAGTTGCAGCGCAGTGCGGCATGCTCCGCGCTAGCAATCCAATCAATGAACGCCCCTGCAAGCCGCAGACCTTATGCATTACTCATTATTCATTACCGGTGTCTGCTCGCGCGGAAGGATCTTTAAAGCTCAAGGCTGCCGCTGGCATGGCCCACTCATACGGGGCTGGGCTGGCTTATTGCGCCAGACTGGAGTCTATTTTCTTTAGGCATAAAAAAACCCCAGACCATTGCTGATCTGGGGTTTTACTGTTCAAGCTTGACAGTGACCTACTCTCACATGGGGAGACCCCACACTACCATCGGCGATGCATCGTTTCACTTCTGAGTTCGGGATGGGATCAGGTGGTTCCAATGCTCTATGTTCGTCAAGCAATTCTTTTTGAAGTCGCGTAGCACTTAGAGTGCTTCGTTACCTCGAATTAGGTTTGTGATAGTAGCATAATTTGTGCGTTTTGCGAACTTTCGGATCACAATTCGTCTTCCCAAATTGTTTGGGTGTTATATGGTCAAGCCTCACGGGCAATTAGTATTGGTTAGCTCAATGCCTCACAGCACTTACACACCCAACCTATCAACCTTGTAGTCTTCAAGGGCCCTTTAGAGAGCTTAAAGCTCTAGTGAGATCTCATCTTGAGGCAGGCTTCCCGCTTAGATGCTTTCAGCGGTTATCCCTTCCGAACATAGCTACCCGGCAATGCCACTGGCGTGACAACCGGAACACCAGAGGTTCGTCCACTCCGGTCCTCTCGTACTAGGAGCAGCCCCTCTCAAATCTCAAACGTCCACGACAGATAGGGACCGAACTGTCTCACGACGTTCTAAACCCAGCTCGCGTACCACTTTAAATGGCGAACAGCCATACCCTTGGGACCGGCTTCAGCCCCAGGATGTGATGAGCCGACATCGAGGTGCCAAACACCGCCGTCGATATGAACTCTTGGGCGGTATCAGCCTGTTATCCCCGGAGTACCTTTTATCCGTTGAGCGATGGCCCTTCCATACAGAACCACCGGATCACTAAGACCTACTTTCGTACCTGCTCGACTTGTTGGTCTCGCAGTTAAGCGCGCTTTTGCCTTTATACTCTACGACCGATTTCCGACCGGCCTGAGCGCACCTTCGTACTCCTCCGTTACTCTTTAGGAGGAGACCGCCCCAGTCAAACTACCCACCATACACTGTCCTCGATCCGGATAACGGACCTGAGTTAGAACCTCAAAGTTGCCAGGGTGGTATTTCAAGGTTGGCTCCACTGCAACTAGCGTCACAGTTTCAAAGCCTCCCACCTATCCTACACAAACAACTTCAAAGTCCAGTGCAAAGCTATAGTAAAGGTTCACGGGGTCTTTCCGTCTTGCCGCGGATACACTGCATCTTCACAGCGATTTCAATTTCACTGAGTCTCTGGTGGAGACAGCGCCGCCATCGTTACGCCATTCGTGCAGGTCGGAACTTACCCGACAAGGAATTTCGCTACCTTAGGACCGTTATAGTTACGGCCGCCGTTTACTGGGGCTTCGATCAAGAGCTTCGCTTACGCTAACCCCATCAATTAACCTTCCAGCACCGGGCAGGCGTCAGACCCTATACGTCCACTTTCGTGTTTGCAGAGTCCTGTGTTTTTAATAAACAGTCGCAGCGGCCTGGTATCTTCGACTAGCAAAGGCTTACGTAGTAAATACTTCACCCTCACCAGCGCACCTTCTCCCGAAGTTACGGTGCCATTTTGCCTAGTTCCTTCACCAGAGTTCTCTCAAGCGCCTTGGTATTCTCTACCCAACCACCTGTGTCGGTTTGGGGTACGGTTCCTAACTATCTGAAGCTTAGAAGATTTTCTTGGAAGCATGGCATCAACCACTTCGCATTCTAAAGAACGCTCGTCATCAGTTCTCGGCATTAATAAGATCCCGGATTTACCTAAGATCTCTGCCTACCACCTTAAACAGGGACAACCAACGCCCTGATGGCCTAGCCTTCTCCGTCTCTCCATCGCAATAGTTAGAAGTACAGGAATATTAACCTGTTTCCCATCGATTACACCTTTCGGTCTCACCTTAGGGGCCGACTCACCCTGCGTCGATTAACGTTGCGCAGGAAACCTTGGTCTTTCGGCGTGAGTGTTTTTCACACTCATTATCGTTACTCATGTCAGCATTCGCACTTGTGATACCTCCAGCAAACCTCCCGATTCACCTTCAACGGCTTACACAACGCTCCTCTACCACATGTTCAAAGAACATGTCCGTAGCTTCGGTGTATGGTTTGAGCCCCGTTACATCTTCCGCGCAGGCCGACTCGACTAGTGAGCTATTACGCTTTCTTTAAAGGGTGGCTGCTTCTAAGCCAACCTCCTAGCTGTCTAAGCCTTCCCACATCGTTTCCCACTTAACCATAACTTTGGGACCTTAGCTGACGGTCTGGGTTGTTTCCCTTTCCACGACGGACGTTAGCACCCGCCGTGTGTCTCCCGTGCTTGCACTTGCTGGTATTCGGAGTTTGCATTGGGTTGGTAAGTCGGGATGACCCCCTAGCCAAAACAGTGCTCTACCCCCAGCAGTGATACACGAGGCGCTACCTAAATAGCTTTCGAGGAGAACCAGCTATCTCCGGGCTTGATTAGCCTTTCACTCCGATCCACAAGTCATCCCCTAATTTTTCAACATTAGTGGGTTCGGTCCTCCAGTCAGTGTTACCTAACCTTCAACCTGCTCATGGATAGATCGCCCGGTTTCGGGTCTATTCCTAGCGACTGTCGCCCTATTAAGACTCGCTTTCGCTACGCCTCCCCTATTCGGTTAAGCTTGCCACTAAAAATAAGTCGCTGACCCATTATACAAAAGGTACGCAGTCACCTAACAAAATAGGCTCCCACTGCTTGTACGCATACGGTTTCAGGTTCTATTTCACTCCCCTCTCCGGGGTTCTTTTCGCCTTTCCCTCACGGTACTGGTTCACTATCGGTCA